>DATALK010000290.1:0-5423 GCA_036261085.1 Phototrophicaceae bacterium
TCCAGGGCGGACAGCGCCATCATATCCTGAAGAATTTGTTGCAACCGCCGGGATTGGGCCTCAACCTGATCCAGATAGGTATTGTATTTGTTGGGATCGGTGGTTTTGCGGGCCAGATAGGTGCTGGTATTAATAATCGAAATCGGCGTCATCAGATCGTGGGTGGCGGCGCCGATAAACTGCTGCAAGGTCTGCACGCGCTGTTGTTCGATAGCCAGTTGCACGCGCTGTTGTTCCGTCTTTTTCAAAACGGTGATGTCGTGGACAATTCCGCCCAGCATGTGTCCTTGAGCCGTTTTCACGGTAAACAGAGTATTTAAAATGGCCTGGGTTTCCCCGGTGGGCAGCCGCGTTGCGTATTCAATGGCGGTCAGTTCAGGCGGAATCTGGCCGCTGTGGAGCATGGGTTGAATCTGCTGGCGCAGCTTTTCGACGGCGGCTTCCCGATCAGGAATGTAAGCAGGAATAACGTCCCAATAATATTTCCCCAGCGCGGCGGCGGGGGGAATGCCCACCACCTGTTCATTCGCCGCATTCCATTCAATCACCACGCCGTTTTCATCCAGCAGACGAATCCCATCCCGTGCGTTTTCGATGATGCTGCGCAGCTTGGCCTCATTCTCGCGCAGCCGGTCTGCCGCCTGCTGGCGTTCGGTGATGTCCCGCGAGATACTAAAAAAGACCGGCTGATTATTCCAGCGGCCCTGGATGGCCTGGGTTTCCACCGGGATCAGGTCGCCACTGTGGGTGTACAGGGAGACCGAACACCGATTGGCCCGGCCCGCGAGCAGATCCAACATCCAGGCGGCAACGGCGGCCTGCTGCTTGGGCGAATGAATATCCAGCACGGTCATCTGGCGTAATTCCGCCGCCGTATAACCCAACCGCCGGGTCAGCACCGGATTCACCTCAATGATGCGTCCAGTTAGATCGAGAATCAACAAAAAATCGTCCAGGGTATCAAACAGGGTTTGCAAATTGCCCTGGCTCTGGCGCAGCGCGGTTTCCATCTGGCGGCGTTCGGTGATGTCTTCCAGGCACACCAGCACACGCTTTTCCTGCGGCAAGTTCAGCAAGGCGGTTGAAACCAGGACTGTAATGTCCGGCATTTCGCTTTGCTGGATGGTGGCTTCTACCTGATAATGCCGCTGGCCCGTCGTCAGCGTGTCTAAGATGGTTTGACGGACACGACAAGCGGTGCAGTTAGCGCTGCTACCGCAGTTTTCCGGGTTATCCAGAGCATTGACACAGCCCCAAATCACACCATTAAATTTTCCAACCAAATCGTCAGCGGACTGGCCGGTTAACTCCGTCACGGCCCGGTTCACGCGCACAATCCGCCGCTCTTCGTTCAACAGCAGCATCAGCAGCGGCGTATCTTCGTAAATCGCAGCGAGTTCGGCTTCCCGCACCTGCAAACTTTCTGCCGCCTGCTTTTGCGCCGTAATATCTTCGTAGATGCCCAGCACCGCCAGCACCTCACCGGCGGCAGTTTGCAGCGGGACTTTGCTGGTTCGCACCCAGATCAAGGATCCATCCGGGGCCGTCTGGCGTTCCTCATAATTCAAGCGTGGCTGTTTCTGTTCGCGCACCCAGATATCATCGGCGCGATACATTTCGGCCTGCGCCGACCAGGGCAGATCAAAGTCACTTTTGCCGCGCAGCGCTTCCAGGGAGGTTAAGCCCGTATCCGCCAGAAAGCGCTGATTAGCGCCCAGATAGTTGGAGTGGGTATCTTTCCAGAATACGGCCTGCGGGATGTGATCCATAATCAACTGCAACATGGCCTGCGAGTCGTGCAGTCTGGTCTGTGCGTCTTCATACTGCCGCAGCCTTTTTTTCAGCCGCCGCTGGCCCTCGGCCATAAAGCCAACCAGGACACCAACAGTGATAAAAAAAGCGTGGGCGGACCAAAAATAAGGGCCAGGAAATGGCGCTGGCCCTAAATCCAGCAGCCGAGGCAGCCCAAACAGATGAAATCCGGTCACGGCGACACCCGCCGCCAACCCGCCCCAGAAACCAAATGCCTCCGCGAGGAGGACAATCGGCACAAGCGCCAAGAGGGTTATATTCCGCTCAAAATGGGACACGAGCAGCGGTAATGCCAATAAGTAGCCGCCCACCGCCAGCCAGCTTAACAACCGGCGGGAGGTGAGCGGGATTGTGACCGGACGAGTTGGTTTGAAGCGCGTGCGCATAACAAAGTGCCTTTTAACCCAGCCGCCGCCGATCAGGGAATCATGAGCGGATCAATTGGGTTTATATTAAAAATATTAACATAACCTTGAGCGAGTTTCATTGAGGTAGGATTGAGGCTAAAAGGGGCATTCTGCCGGTATTGAAGACCGCTAAACGATAAGCGGAAGCCGGGCCGCGTTGGATTAAACATTTGATTCCGTTAGTCGGCTTAAGGGGCAATGGGCAGAAACACGCGGAAGCAACTGCCGACCCCAACCTGGCTTTCCACTTTGATCTGGCCGCCGTGCATTTCCACCACCCGTTTGACAATTGCCAATCCCAGTCCCGATCCCCCTTCGACCAGCGCCCGCGCCTGATCGGAACGGTAGAACCGGTCAAAAATGTGGGACAAATCGGTTTCGCTGATGCCGATGCCGGTGTCTTCAACCGTAAAAACCACCGACTGATCCTGCCGGGAAGTTTGCACCGTGACACTGTGTTCTGCCGGGGTGTAGTTGATGGCGTTTTCAATCAGATTCGTCAGCACCCGCCGCCAGATTGAGGCATCAATCGAAACCAGGGGCAAGTTGCGTTCCAGCATTAAGGTCAAGGTCAGCTGTTTTTCTTCCACCTGAGACAAAAAATCGGGTTCAAGGGTGGCGATCAGTTCATTTAAATCCATCAGTGTCAGGACAAATTCCGGTTCACCATCCAATCGGACGATGGTCATCAAATCCTGAATAAAATCGCTCAGGATATGGGTTTGGGTTTGGATGTTGTCCAGTTTTTCCTGGCGTTTGTCCGGGTCAGTGTGTTTGCCAAATAAGTATAAACTGGTATTGATGGCGGCCAGCGGCGTTTTCAGGTCGTGGGCAATGGTGCCGACTAATTCCCGAAAGGTGGCACTCCGCTCCCGTTCCAGCGCCAGTTCTAAGTGCTGTTGTTCTGCCTGCTGGCGTTCCGTGATGTCCTGCATCACGCCAATGAGATGCTGCACGGTGCCGGTGGGTGTTGGCAGAAAAAAGCCGCGATCCAGAATGCGGATATAATGACCATTTTTGTGTTTAAATCCATATTCTGCCTGAAAATCCGCGACATTTTCTCCGGCGTTGTGCAACATTAGCAGCGTTTCTTCCCGATCCGCCGGTTCAATCAGGTCTTCCCATTGGTCAAGACGGCCCGTCATTTCGTCCAGTTGATAGCCAAGTACCTGCTCCAGACTGCCGCCCCAAATGATCGAACCTTCCCGAAGATCACATTCGTACACGACCTGATTAGACGCGATGGCAACGAGTTCATAACGCATCTGCCACGCGGTAATGTCGCTTTCGGCCTGCAATTGTTCGGTGATGTCGCGGGTGACGGTGGTAAAAGCGAGGGGCTGCCCGTCGGTTCCCCGAACCAGAGCGGCATTAATTTCGACGGGCAGGGGACTCTGGTCGCGCCGGATAATGGTAAAACGCGCGTTTTTGACCTGCCCCTCGGTCAGCAGTTGGTCGAGATTTTCCCGCAGGCGGGCATGTTCTGCCGGGATAATGGCGTCAAAAGCATATTCGTCCAGGGCCAGCAGTTCTTCCGGTTGGTCATAACCAAACAGCAGCGCCCCCTGGCGATTCGTCAGCAGCAGGCGGCTGTCCAATTGGTGCAGCATGATGCCATCCGGGGAAACATCAAAAATGCTGCGGTAGCGGGCTTCGCTTTCTTCCAGCGCGGCCTCTATGCGTTGGTGTTCCCTCTGGGTGCGCAGCGAAACCACCCCATAAGCCAGATCATCCGCCATTTCGGTCAGCAGTTTGATTTCCGTCTCATCAAAGGCGTTCGGTTCGCTGGCATAAATACTTAAGATGCCCAGCATCAGCCCCTTAGACAGCAGCGGCAGCGAAATGACGGAACCATAACCCCCTTGTAATGCGGCCTCCCGCCAGAGGGCAAAGTCAGGATGAAGCTGGAGATCATTAAAGACCACCGGGCGGTTGCGGCGGATCGCGGTTCCGCTCGGCCCGCGCCCGCGTTCGGTATCGGCCCAGGTGAGATTAAGCGCCTCCAGATACCCCGCATTGTAACCGGCATACGCGACGGGGCGAATCGTTTTGGCGGCATCGGTTTCGGCCCACCCGACCCAGGCTAACCGATATCCCCCTCCGTCAACGAGGGTCTGGCAAACATGGCGGATGAGTTCCATTTCGTCCTCGGCGCGGACGAGCATCTGATTGACATCATTCAGGACACGCAGCATCCGGTTTAATTTGTGGATGTGTGCTTCGGCCTGTTTGCGTTCGGTGACATCGGTAAAAACCACCGCAAATTGATCTTGGGCCGGACTGAAAGCCCAGACATCATAATGTTTGCCCAGTTCCCGCGCATAATTTTCGTAAGCAATGGGTTTGCCCGTTTGCGCCACTCGCCCGTAAGTCTCAATCCAGTACGGCTCGATGTTGGGCATCACGGTTTTGACGGTTTTCCCCACCAGGGCCGCCGCCGCTAAACCGGTTAGTTTTTCAAAGGCCGGGTTCACTTCCAAATACCGGTAATCAAGCGGCTTGCCCTGGTCGTCATAAAGCATCTCGTGCAGCGCAAAACCCGCCGTTAGATTTTCAAACAGATGGCGATATTTCTGTTCGCTGGTTTGCAGTGCTTTCTCGGCTTGTTGGTGTTCGGCCTGGGTGCGCAGGGATACGATCCCATAAGCCAAGTCATCCGCCATTTCGGTCAGCAGCCGGATTTCAGCCTCATCAAAGGCATTGGGTTCGCCCGCATAAATATTCAGCGCGCCAAGCGCCAGCCCTTTTATCCGCAGCGGCAGGGCGATGGTGGCGGCGTAACCATTCTGCCGCGCGGCTTCCTGCCAGGGGGCAAAATCGGGGTGGTTTTGGGCATCATTAAAAACGCTGGTGTGGCCGGTGCGGATGGCCGTGCCGGTTGGCCCGCGCCCACGTTCCGTATCTGCCCAGGTGAGATGCATCGCGGCCAGATAACCGGCGTCGTCACCGGCAGCGGCAACGGGGCGAATCGTTTTGGCGGCATCGGTTTCGGCCCACCCGACCCAAACCAGCCGATAACCGCCCACATCAACAATGATTTGACACACCTGTTGGATGAGTGCCGCCTCGTCATCCGCGCGGACCAGTGCCTGGTTCACTTCATTTAGGACGCGCAGCATCCGGTTTAATTTGTGGATTTGCGCCTCAGTCCGTTTACGTTCGGTGATGTCAGTGAAGATCACCACAAATTGATCGGCGGCGGGG
>DATALK010000293.1:0-6558 GCA_036261085.1 Phototrophicaceae bacterium
GCCAGCAGCCGCACATTATGAAAGCCAGCGGTGTGAGCCAGGAACTGCTGGACGAGATCGGGCAGGTGTTGACCTGGCCCGCGACGGAAGAACAAATCGAAGCAGCGATGCGGCTGGTTCCCGATGATGTGGTGCAGATGATTACGGCGTCCGGCACGCCGCAGGAAGTGAAAGCGAAGGTGCGCGAATACATCGCGCATGGCGCGTCGTGTCCAATTCTGTATCCGCTAGGCGATGTGCGGCTGATGATTGATACCTTTGCGAATGGGTATTCGGAATAATTCGTAGGGGCGGGTTTTGAAACTTGCCCCTACCTTGAGATATGTTATGACCAATACACCTTCACCGGGCGTCTCGCGGGGACGCCCGCTGCTTGTCTGGGGGCTATGCTGTACGCTGGCGGGCGCGGTGTTTCTGGCCTATGTGTGTGCCAGCCTGACCGCCGGACGCGGCGAACTGGTCATGCCCCTGGACGACGTTTACATCCACTTCCAATATGCCAAACAAATTGCTGCCGGACAGCCCTATGTTTATAACCCCGGTTTGCCGCCGTCCTCCGGTGCGACCAGTTTTTTGTATCCCTATCTGTTAGCCATCGGTTATCTGCTCGGCTTCCAGGGTTTGAATCTCGGTCTATGGGCGATGGGTTTGGGCGCGCTGGCGCTGGCGGGGTCGGTATGGCTGGTGTACCGGTTGGTCAAAGTCTGGGGTGCGCCGGAATGGCTGGCAGTATTGGCGATTCCACTGTTTGAGCTGGCGGGGCCAGTATCCTGGCACTTCATGAGCGGGATGGAAACCGGGCTGGCCGTGCTGTTTACGCTGGGGACGGTGTATGCGTTGGCAGTGGTCTTACCTCACCCCCCACCAGCCCCCTCTCCAAACATTGGAGAGGGGGAGTCGTCCCATTTGCGGCTGCTGGTGGTGATGGCAACGCTGCTGGCGTTGACGCGGCCAGAGGGGGCCATTTTGACGCTGCTGGTGGTAGGGGCGGTGGCCCTCACCCCCCGGCCCCCTCTCCCTCAGGGAGAGGGGGGGCAACGGCGCTTCTTTGGCCGGTTGCGGCGGCGGCGGGAAATGTTATGGATGCTGATTCCGGTGCTGGCGATTGGTGTGCAGCCGGTGGTGAATCTGCTGGTGACGGGGTCGGCAGTGGCGTCGGGGAACGCGGCCAAGTCGGTGTTTGGGATTGTGTCGTTTAGCTGGAATGAGGTCATTCGGCGGATTATTGAGAATTTTACCCGCATGTGGGCGGAGTTTTTCACCGGTATCAGTCCACGCGAAGGCATGTATCTTGTGCCAGGGCTGGTGCTGCTGGCGGCGGTGGGGTTGATTTATCTGGTACGGACACGATATATCGTGTCCGTACAGCGGCGGGTGTTGTTCGTCCTGGTAATTCTTGGTTGGCTAATTGGCGGGACGCTGGCAGCCTCCACGCTGGACACGGCGTTCTGGCATTTCAAACGGTATCAGATGCCGTTCATGGCGCTGTTTTTTCCGCTGGCGATAGTGGGTATAACGGTCATCAGTCGCCAGTCATCAGTCATCAGTCAAAAACGGGTTTTACAGATCATCGCACGTGTTTTGAGCCTGATTGTGTTGGCCGTCAGCGTTGGGACGTGGCTGCCATTTTTGCAACATTACGCGCTGAATGTTGGCTACGTGTACCAACAGCCGTTACAGATGGCGCGGTGGTTGCAGGCGAACACGCCGCCCGAAGCGGTAGTCGCGGTGCATGATACTGGCCTGCTGCGGTATATGGGCGGACGCACGACCATTGACATGGTGGGGCTGACGACACCCGGCGCGGCGGATTACTGGCGCAACGGTCCCGGCGCGGTGGCCGAATTCCTGATGGACAAACGCCCGGATTACATCGCGGCGTATGGGCCGGGACACGGTTTTGGCCTGAGCATGATCGCGGATACCAGCATCTATGGTAAGCCGCTGGCGGAGTTTAAAGTCCAACTCGACAACAATTATAATGTGGCACTGGCGGCAGATTATCAGGGGATTTATAAGCCGGAGTGGGACAAAATTATCTTACGCGGGTTTGCTTTGCCGAGACAGACGACCTTTTCTTCTCCCTATAAGCCAGGCGGTGAAGGAATATCTGAGCCTAGTGTTAATGTCGCGGATATAGCTGATGAAAAACGGGTTAATTATCGGTGGAGCAATAAAATCGATTTACCCGGTTTTCCAACGGAGGTTCATGAGTTTGAGTATCCAGTTGATTACGGAAATTCTCAGCCAAACGCATTTTTAGATTTTCGAGTGTTGGATGGGGGACGTTTGATTAATGGTGAGGAAACATTTGATCTTGATATTCCTTTTAAAGAACCCACTCCCTTGCTACTTATTACCCGACTCCATCCTTTAAAGGGGGGTACGTTTGACGTTTATGTTAATGGTAACTACGTGGCAACACGTCTGATTCCTGAAATACCCGGTTATTGGCTCAATATTCCCACCCGCATTCCTGAGATGTATTTTAGTAATCCCTTGCATATACGCATTGTGCCACATGTGGAAAATGGTTTCTACATGCCTTACTATCATGCCCTATATTGGGGGGGGTATCGCATTTCGGATGTACCTAAAAAGCCAATAGCAACCTATCAAAATGGAGCGATGGTGTTAGGAGATGTGGGGTTTCTGCACAAATTAGAACAGTCTCAGCTTTGGGTAACACTTGATTGGTACACAGATGGGAGCGCAAGCGGTGATTATATTCGGTTTGTACACCTGTATGACGACATTACACAGCCCCCCATCGCTCAAGTAGATCAACATCCAGGAGAAGGTGCATTGCCTCCTGAAAACTGGCTAGAAGGTGCATTTTCAGACGATATTAGGGTAGACTTAAAGAATGTTCCACCTGGAAAATATAGAGTTGCTGTCGGCTTTTATGATCCCGTGACGTTTGAGCGGTTAGCGCCGGACAGCGGCGGAGATGCTAATGGACGGTTGTTTATTGGAGAAGTTGAGATTCAATGAGCGAAGATCGCGCAGTTTTTGAGGCGCTGGTGGCGGCGCAGGCCAAAGGGGAACCAGTCGCACTGGCGACGGTGGTCAGCGTGCAGGGTTCAGTGCCGCGCCACGAGGGCAGCAAAATGCTGGTGCGTGCCGATGGTTCCATTATCAGCACCGTTGGCGGCGGCACGATGGAACAGCGCGTGATTCAGGAAGCGCTGGCCGCGCTGAAAGATGGCAAAACGCGCTTGTTGAGCTACAGCATGAACGACATCAATGCCGGTGATCCCGGTGTGTGCGGCGGTACGGTACAGGTATTTGTTGAGCCAATCGGGGCTGCGCCCGCGCTGCTGGTGATTGGCGTGGGGCATGTGGGCAAAGCGCTGGCGGAGTTGGGCAAATGGGCGGGCTACCGGGTTGTCGTTTCGGATGACCGCGAGGAATTCTGCAATCCCGACTATCTGCCGGGGATGGATGAATATGCCGTCTGTAAACCGGGCAAAATCGCTGAATGTGTGGAGATTACGCCGCTGACTTACATCGCAGCGGTGACACGTGGCCTGACCGTAGATGTTGATCTGGTGCCGGCGCTGCTGCAAACCGAAGCGGCGTATATCGGCGTGATTGGCAGCCGCCGCCGCTGGGCATTAACGGTGAAGGCGTTAAAAGAGGAACGCGGCCTGACCAACGAGCAGTTGGCGCGGGTTCATGCGCCGATTGGGTTGGAAATCCGCGCGGAGACGCCGCAGGAAATCGCGGTCAGCATTCTTGCCGAAATCATCATGCGGCGGCGGGGTGGCGACGGGCAGCCGATGCAGTGGCTGGGTGAGGTCGCGCCAACAGAAGAATAACGTTATGAGCATGGAGACGGGTTGCAAAACCCGTTTTTGCAACCCGTCCATCTGAATGTTTATCATCCGGTGAGGGTCTGGCCGGAAGCGGACAGACATTATTGAAGGTTGAGCGTGAAAATCTTATGTATCAGTGATACCGTCATGCCGCAGATGGAAAGCGCGGTGAACCTGCGACGGCATTACGGCGATGTGGAGTTAATTATTAGCTGCGGCGATTTACCGGCGGTGTACCTGGAGTTTATTACCTCGGTACTGAACGTGCAGCTTTTTTACGTGCGTGGCAATCACGATGAAAATTACGCGGAATATCCTCCCGGCGGCCAGGATTTACATAATCATATCGCCGAGTTTAACGGTCTGACCTTTTTTGGGCTGGAAGGCTGCCCCCGGTATAACCGCAGTCCCATTCAATATACTGAAAACGAAATGTCGCGGTTGGTGGTCAATGCGGGTTTGGGGATGCGTTACCGGCGCTGGCGGCAGGGTTTTGGCGTGGATGTGCTGGTGACCCACGCGCCGCCGTTTGGGATTCACGATGCTGAAGATTTACCGCATCGCGGCTTTAAAGCGCTGTTGAATTTTGTGGATTGGTATCGCCCCCGGTATCTGGTTCACGGCCATGTGCATACCTATGACCGGCGCGTTGTCACCCGCACCGAACGCAACGGTACAACGATTTTGAACATCAATCCGGTGACAGTGCTGGACATAGACCCCACCCAAACCTAAAGTTGGGACACAACCGGGGCTGTGTTAAACTAGGGACACAACAACATTGGTCAATCGGGTCGGATTAATCTATTTGACCCATCACATCCAGGATTAAGCGTTTTATGTGGAGCCATTACTATAGTGTGTTTTCGGTAGTCGAAGCACTGGATTTGTTGGCGAAATATCGGGAACGGGCGCGGATTATCGCGGGCGGTACCGATTTGATTCTCGAATTGGAACGCCAGACCCGGCGCGGTGTGGAAGTATTGATTGATATTACCCGTGTGCCGGGACTGGATCAGATCACCCGACATGGCGATCAACTGCGGCTTGGCCCGCTGGTGACGCATAATCAGGTGGTCGGCAGTTCACTGTTGGTGGAACGGGCGCTGCCACTGGCGCAGGCGTGCTGGGAAGTGGGCGCGCCGCAAATCCGCAATCGGGGGACAGTGGCCGGTAACGTGATTACGGGTTCACCCGCGAATGATACGATTACGCCGCTGCTGGCGTTGGGTGCGGAAATCACATTGGCCTCGCTCGAAGGCGAACGCACGGTACCGCTGGCGGCGTTTTATACCGGCGTTCGGCGAACGGTGATGCGCGCGGACGAAATGCTGACCGCCATTACGTTTCCCGCTCTGGCAAACAATGAACGCGGCATGTTCATTAAACTGGGACTGCGGCGGGCGCAGGCGATTTCGGTTGTGAATGTCGCTGTTGTGCTGCGCTTTGACGGTGATAAAATCACACAAGCGGGAATTACTCTAGGCAGTGTGGCCCCGACGATTATTCATGCACCAGTCGCGGAGGAAGCGCTGGTCGGGCGGGCGCTGACACCGACGGTGATTAATGACGCGGCGCGGCTGGCAGCGGCAACTCCATCGCCAATTGATGACATTCGCGGCACAGCAGCTTACCGGACAGAAATGGTGCGGGTGCTGGTGTCACGGGCGCTGCGGGCCTTAGCCGCCGGGAATGAGCGGGCCAATTGGCCGCAAGACCCGGTGATGCTATGGGGCGAAAATCAAGGCCAGGTGAAAGCTGGATTGGGACAAGCGCTAATACACGAAACCGGACAGCCGATTGAGACAACAGTCAACGGCCAGTTGGTGCGCGCGACTCCTGGGCAGGATAAAACGCTCCTGCGTTTCTTGCGAGAAGATGTGGGCCTGCCGGGAACCAAAGAGGGCTGTGCCGAGGGCGAATGCGGCGCCTGTACCGTGTATCTGGATGGCGTGGCGGTGATGGCCTGTCTCGTACCAGCGCCGCGCGCGCATGGGGCAGAGATTGTCACGGTGGAAGGTCTACGCGAGGACGGCCACCTGCACCCCATTCAGGAAGCGTTTGTGGAACAGGGGGCGGTGCAGTGTGGGTATTGTACGCCAGGGTTTTTGATGGCAGGGGCCAAACTGTTGGAAGAACAACCGCAGCCCACCCGCGAGCAGATTCAGCAAAGTATCACGGGCAATCTGTGCCGCTGTACCGGCTACTATAAAATTGTTCAGGCGTTTGAAGAGGCAGCTAAGAAAAACAGCGAGGTGACACATGTCGGATAAACAGAGTGGCAGTCGAAACAAAGCCTTTTGGCCGGTGATGGGGTTTGTGATGGCCCTCTCGTTTGGGGTGCTGGCTTATGCCTTAAAAGGCGTTGGCTATGATTTTTTGCGCGATAACCACATTGTCCGCTTTTCGATTACCGGGATATCGCGTGGAACCTGGGAATGGGTGATTGCCGGGGTGATTTTTGTCATTCTGGCGATGCTTTCCAGCTTAATTGTGGCGGCGGCGCGGCCCAAACAGAAATCTGAAATCCGCGAAAAGGATATTGAAAAAGAGCGCGAGAAGATGCGGCGCGATATTAAGGCCAAAAAGGAATTGCAGAAACGTATCAACCGGCAAATGAAGGGATAACGGATGGATCGCACCGTCCCCAAGACCGGCAGCGAAGAGATTGAACTTTATATGCGGACGTATTATTCGCTGCTGCGTTCGTCGCACATGATCCAGATTGAAACCCTGGAAG
>DATALK010000295.1:0-1502 GCA_036261085.1 Phototrophicaceae bacterium
GCGTTCGGTGATGTCCAGGTTCACCCGCAGCACTTTTTCGGCCTCGCCACGATTGATCGCCAGCACTTGATAGGGTTTAATCCGATCCAGGCGGTACTCAAATTCATAATAAAGCTGGTAAACCCCTTTTTCGTCTTTGGCGTCTTTGGTCTTTTGCGACTGCATCAGGCCAAATTTCAGCGCTTTCGCGCGGGTTTGACCGCGCACATCGGCGTTGTCGCTGATGGTTTCAGCCACGATGTCGCGCGCGCCCGCCAGTGCGTCCTCAATGGTGGCGACATCGGCGTTTAAAAAGTCGGCAGCCCATTTCTCGGCGGATTTTCCATCGCGCGCCTGCTGTAAAATCAGGTCGGCGAGGGGCTGCAAGCCTTTTTCGCGGGCGATACCGGCGCGGGTGCGGCGTTTGGGTTTGTAGGGTTGGTAGAGGTCTTCCAGTTCGGTCAGCGTTTCCGCTGCCTCGATCTGGCCCTGGAGTTCCGGCGTCAGCAAGCCCTGTTCCTGAATGGATTCCAGCACCGTTTCGCGGCGTTCGTCTACGGAGCGCAGCCGGGTGACGGATTCCAGCAGTTGGCGAATCTGGTCTTCATCCAACCCGCCGGTCATTTCTTTCCGGTAGCGGGCGATGAAGGGTAGGGTGTTCCCGGAGTCAAGAAGGTCAATGGTCGCCCCAATCTGGTTAGGACGCAGATGTAATTGGGAAGCGATTTTCTGGTCGTATTTGGTCGGCAAAATAGCATCCCTTTTGGCTATCAGGGTGTTTATCTAAAGGAAGCATCATAGATGGACTCGGCAGGGTGTGCAACCCTTGTTTTTGGTATTTCCCCCATCTATAGTTGTAGCTACTGGTTGTCTTAATTCGTTCCTTAAGGAGAAACCCGCTGTGGGTAATAAAATTCGTGTAGCCATTATCGGCGTAGGTAACTGCGCCTCGGCTCTGGTACAAGGGGTCTATTTTTACAAGGATGCGCGGGAAGACGAGATTATTCCCGGCATCATGCACACCAATCTGGGTGGTTATCATATCGGCGATATTGAGTTTTCCGCCGCCATTGATATTGACTCCGAAAAGGTTGGGAAAGATTTAGGTCAGGCGATTTGGGCCGGGCAGAATAACACGGTTCGGTTTGCGGAAGTGCCGACCATGACCGGCATCACCGTCGCGCGCGGGATGACCCATGACGGCCTCGGCCCGTACCTGTCGCAAAAAATCACCAAAGCGCCGGGTGCGACGGACAACATCACGCAGATGCTGCGCGATACCAAGACCGACGTGGTCATCAATTATCTACCGGTGGGTAGCGAACAGGCGACCAAGTGGTATGTCGAGCAGATTTTGAATGCCGGTTGCGCTCTGGTCAACTGCATTCCGGTGTTTATTGCCCGCGAACCTTATTGGCAGAAGCGTTTTAAAGATCGCGGCGTTGTCCTGGAACATACCAGCCAATTGAACGTCGGCGGCAATATGGACTTCTACAATATGCTGGATCGCAGTCGCCTGGAAA
>DATALK010000296.1:0-8215 GCA_036261085.1 Phototrophicaceae bacterium
GCCCAGAGTGACGGCCACTACCGGAATCGCGTAGGTAATCATCGAAGCCCGGGATGCGCCCAAGTGGGCAACCACCGGATAATACAGCAGGTAGGCAATGAAGGTATTCAGGAAGCCCAGCAGCAGCGCCGAGATTAAAACATCCTGGCTCAGGCTGGCGTAACTGACCGGCCCACGTTCCCCGATCAGCGGCGCGCCAAACATCATTAGCGCGGCTGCCGCAGCGGCGGCGGTCATGGTGGCCCCGGAAACGATCAGCGGCTCAAGTTTGTACTGCTGCAACACCTTCCGGCTGAAAGAGGTGAAAATTGCGTAACACAGGGAAGCGCCAATAATGGCGAATTCGCCGGACAGATCGCCACTGAGGACGTTACCACCCAGCCAATCCCGGCTGGTCAGCACCAGGATACCCACAAAACTGAGCAGCACCCCGGCTACTTTCACGGGCGTCATACGATCATCAGCAAAAGCAAAATGGGCAATCACCAGCGCGAACATCGGCGTAATGGCCTGAATGACACTGGTCGTGCCGCTTTCAACGGTTTGTTCGCCCCAGGCCAGCAGGGTAAACGGCAGCGCCGTATTGCCCAGACCCACAATCGCCAGCGCGACCAACGCCCGCCAATCGGTTGGGTAACGTTTACGGTTGAACAGCAGCACCAGATTCATGCCGATGGCGGCAATGCCTACGCGGGTAAAAGTCAACTGCGCCGGGGGAATTTCGACCACGCCGACCCGCATCAACAAAAACGACGATCCCCAAATCACACTCAATAACCAGAAAAAAATCCACGCCCGTTGGTTGTTCACGCTTAAACCTCCCAGACCAATCACCGCTGCTGGCTACAACCAGCCATCTGTATCTATACATCAGGCAACGAATTGGCACTATCCGACTCTACACATGGTATTCAGGCGAGTCTCTTCTGCACCATCCTTACCCGAACATCTGTTTAGAATAGGGCAGGTCACAACCGCGAGTCAACGGGCGTGGCACTAAATGGTTTTACTTGGTTAAGTCGAGACAGCGGAGGGTGCATTAACACTCTCACAGAATTTTGTTAGCAGATAGTCGCAGCGCCAAAAGTTGTTGTACAATCGGCGGTAAGTTCAGAGTCAAGCTGGGTTGTAAAAGGGACGAGGTACGGGTTATGGAAAAGCGCATGGTGGAGTTTATCCGGGCGCTGCGGGCCGCCGGGGTTCGGATTTCGCTGGCCGAAAGCCAGGACGCGATGTTTGGGGTGGAAACTGTCGGCGCGGCCAACCGCGACTTTTTCCGCTCGACGCTGCTGACCACGCTGGTCAAAGAAAACCGCGATCAGCAGACCTTCGATTATTTCTTCCCGCTGTTTTTCGGCTCCGGCACGCCGCCCATGCAAAATATCCCGGATAATCTGTCGCCCCAGGAGCAGCAGCAGTTACAGGAATCGCTGCGGTCACTGATGGGCGATATGAACGCTCTCAAACAACTGCTGCATCAACTGTTACAAGGCCAGCCGCTCAGTCAGGAACAGTTGGAACAAATGGCCCAGCAGGCCGGATTAGACCAGGGCAGCGAAATGTATCAGCGCCAGTGGTTTGAACGGCGCATGAACAAACAGCTTGGAATGCAGCAGCTTCAGGAATTGATTGACCAGTTGATGGACGCGCTGCAAGACATGGGCATGAGCCAGCCCGCCCAGCAAGAACTGCGCGACATGCTGCAACAAAATGCCGAGGGATTATCGGAGCAGATTTCCAACTTTGTTGGCATGACGCTGGCGCAGCAGATGGCCCAGCAAGACCCGCAGCCAAAACCGGATTTGCTGGATGTGCCCTTTACGCAGCTCGGCCAGAACGAAGTGGACGCCATTCGGGACGAAATTCGGCGGCTGGCGGCCCGACTGCGCAGCCGGGCGTCATTACGACAAAAACACGCCAAAGACGGCCAACTGGACCCGCGCCACATGCTGCGCGCCAATATGCGTTATGGCGGCGTGCCGGTAGAAATTAAATATCGCACGCGGCATGTCAAACCGCGTCTGGTACTCATCTGTGATGTCAGTACTTCCATGCGCTACTGTGCCGAATTCCTGCTGACTCTGATTTATGAACTCCAGGATCAGGTTGCCAGCACTGATAGTTTTATTTTTATCAACGATCTGACCGACATCAGCATGGTGTTTAAACAGCACCAGCCGCAGGATGCCGTCGGCCAGGTGTTAAACGATAACCGCCCCGGTTACTACAACACCGATCTGGGCCACAGCCTGAACACCTTCAAGCGCGATCACATGGGTAAAATCACCGGTAAAACAACGGTGATTATCCTCGGTGACGGGCGCAACAACTTTAATGATCCCGGCCTGGATGTGGCGCAGGAGCTACAGCGGCGTTCGCGGCGACTGCTATGGTTCTGCCCGGAACCCCAACCGTTGTGGGGTACGGGCGACAGCGATATGCACCAGTACGCGCGCCTTGCCAGTGGCGTTCATATGGTCAGCAATTTACGCGAACTGGCCGCCGCCGTTGACCAGATTTTGACGGACGGTTAAATCGCGTTAGCTGGACTGAAATCCGGCTGCCCATCTGATAAATTTGATAGTTATCTTCGTAGGGGCCGGTTCGTGAATCGCCCCATCTGCACAAAATTAAGATTCACCCGCGTACCGTGTTTCTGGTTTAAGGACACCACAAGTGATGTCCCTACACGACCCCTTGTAGGGACGGGGCAAGCCCCGTCCGCTGGACTTGTTATCGGGTCTGCTTTTGATAACTGGCAGTTTTCGACGGCAAAAACGCTTAACTTTGTTCTTCTGGGGCGTTTCACAAACCGCCCCAGAGACCGACATTGTTATTGCTCTCTCCTACCCCCGCGCAAATAGAGGGCGCGCGGATCACGGCCAAAAGCCAGCCGTTTGGCCCAGGTGGTGGGGAAAGTTTTCAGATCGGCGGCTGTTAAGGTGACGGGTGGCGACAGCTTAAACCCGTTGGCGGTTAAGACCGCCCGAACCCGATCCGCGCCCGCTTCCAGCTTCCATCCGGCTTCGGCCAGCGCGCCGCCGTTCAGTCGAATTTCCAGGCGGGCGTTCGGACGCATGACCCGCCCCAGGCCGGCCAGCAGCGCCGCGTCATCCGTAAGCAGCCCTTCCAGCAAACTGCCCCAGGGAAAATTGATCGTCACCTGATCGGCTAAACCGTCCAATTCCGGCGGTAACGCCTGCGCGTTGGCGATCACAAACAACGTGTTCGCCGGGGCGCGGCGCGAAACCTCCACCAGATTTTCGCGGGCGGCATCCAGACCAATCACAAAATGGTTGGGGTGTAAACCGGCGCAGTGGCGCACGTAGCGGCCATCTCCCGTGCCAATATCCAGGCAGAGCGTATCGTAACCGGTCAGATGTTCCATAAATGCGGCAGTAGCCAGCAGCAAGGACTGTTTGCCGCGCATGATTTCCATAATACTCCTCCAGTTTTGTCAAATCGGTTGAGAAACGCGGTAGACAAAACTGACAGGCGGCGCGCGGGCAGAGTGGCTGGCGGTGCAGCCACGTCAAGCACCCTCAAGATCATCGGGGGTGGGTTTGCGGCGGAGTTTGGGAAATACAAAACAGGACCAGTGGGCCGGAGCATAAACTTCAGTTAACTTACGGAGGAATTAACAGGGGGGACGGGCAAACAAGTTGGACATGATAAACAACTTTACCAGATGACCATTACTATACCGGCATTATAACACACTGTTCTCGATATAGCGCAGCAGATTTTCGCGGCTGGATTTGAAGCCGTAATAGATCAATGCGCTGATACACCCTATGACCAATATCACAAATAGCAAACCCGTTACAGATTTCAACATGACGGGGATTAGTACCAGAAACATCACCCCAAGCCCCAAAAACAGGAAAATAATCTCAGGTGAGCGACCAACCTTGCCGCGAATTCGGGTTGTGGCATCCGGCAGCATTTCTAAATCACCCATCGCCCAGGTGTCATTAAGCCTACCGCCCGCCTCCGCAAGCTGGAAACTCACGTTCTGTGAATCAATCGAAGCTAACCAGATCGTCATATTCCGAGTGTTAAAGGATTTTTCGGGCTTGATGTCCTGAAGGCGTTCGCAACATTCGTCCACAGAAAAGGGTGAAATGAATTCAAACGGAATTTCCCACACCAGTATGTCCGGCGCATTTGCACCATCCGTTTTCTTCTTGGGTTTATCCGTTGTCATGGTATCCCTTTGCTTACAATATCGGCTCTATTGAGTCGAGCGGCAACAGCACCCGGAACAGGCTGCCTTTGCCAACGACACTCTCCACCTCAATGCTGCCGCCGTGCGCCTGGATAATGTGTTTGGTGATTGCCAGCCCCAACCCTCGGCCTTCACTTTGGGTATCCAGGCCGCGATAAAAGCGCTCGAAGATAAACGGTAAATCGTTGGGGCTGATGCCGATGCCGGTATCTTCAAATAACAACTCGACTTTGCCATTCACACAGGCGGATTTCACCGTAACGGAACCGCCTTCCGGCGTGTATTTCAGCGCGTTGCTGACCAGATTCGTCACAGCGCGGAACAGCTTGACCTCATCTGCCGGAAGCGCCGGAATTTGGGAACCGGGAACAAAGGTCAACATCTGATTTTTACGCTGGGCCACCCCATAATGTTCACCCACGACTCGTTCCAGCACCGCGTTCACATCCAGCAGCGTAAAATAAAATTCCGTCTTTTCCAACCGCGCAGTATTCACCAGATCATCCAGCAGTTGGGTCAAATAAACTACCTGTGCTTCCAGCACCCCGGTGTGATGCTCCCAGCGTTCGGGGTTCGCCACCAGCCGTTTAAGCAGGTACAGCGTAGTATTCAGCGTCGCCAGCGGCGTGCGCAAATCGTGGGAGGTGTCTTGAATCAGGTCTTGCAGCGTCTTCACCCGTTCCCGTTCTACCGCCAGTTCCAGGCGCTGCTGTTCAGACTGCTTGCGGGCGGTGATGTCGCTCACGGTAGCAATGACGGATGTCATACTCGCGCTGTTATCCCAAACCGGAATGAGAATGGTTTCGTAAAACCGTCCGCCATCGGGAAAAGACATCTGAAAGGTATCCTGAACCGGCTGGCGGGTTTCAATCACCGCCTTAAAATCCTGGTCAAATTGTTCCCCAACCGCGCTGGAAAAGTCCAGTTCGCGCCAGGTTTTGCCCACCAGCGCTGGCAGCGGTCTGCCAATAAAATCCACAAAAGATTTGTTGGCATACAGGTAGCGGCCTTTTAAATCATAAATGTGGAAATAAACCGGCGTGGATGAAAGAATTTGATCGAGCATTCGCTTTTGCTGATCCAGCGCCGCCGCCAGATCAATGAGTTGATCTTCATTGTGTTTACGGTCAGTAATGTCCCGGCAGGTCACGGCCACACCGTTATCTACCGGCACAATCTGGTACTGTAACCAGGTCAGCCGGTTATCGGCGCTCAAGAGAGGAATTTCATCGGCCAGCGTCGTGCGACTGGTCAGCACCGCTTGGGCCTGCTCCAAAAAATCGAAAATATTGGGTTTTAGTCCTAATTCCTGAACCCGACGGCCAATAAGTGGTTCACCGGGCCGTCCCAGCAGCGCTTCCGCCTGCCGGTTGGCATAGGTAAAACGAAAATTTGCCACTGGCCCCGGTTCGCTTTGCAGCAGGAAAAAAGCGTCCAGGCTGCCTTCAGTCGCCGCCCGAAAACGAGCTTCACTCTGGTGAATACGTTCCTGGGCCTGGAGCAAATTTTCGGTCTGGTGGTTAATCTGCCGCCGGTAGTAGTGCTGCACAATACCAATAATGACAACCAACATGGAAGTCGTAGTCAAAAAGACTAACAGGATGAAGACGTGGGCTAATTCCGCCGGTGGCACGGTGTTGGCAATCCATAACATGCCCAGAACTTGAAGGCCGCTGAAAAAAATGGTTTCCCGCAGCCGCAGGGTCATACTGCTTAACAAAATCGCCGTGACCATAAACGCCAGCAGCGAAACGTTAAACGGGGTCTGGTGAGCTTCCAGCAAGGAATACGCGGTGATGATGATGATCGCCACGCGCGCCGCGCTGGGATAATTGCGCGTGCGGCTGAGGAGATACATCCCACCAATCAAGGCCCAGGACGCCCAAAACAGCAGCGGATTTACATCCCAGGCTTGCTGAACCAGCGCTACCAGCAGCATCAGTACGGCACTGGCGATCAACAGCAGCAGCAGCATCACCGCCAGCAGGCGCGCCCGCCGCTGTTCATCGAGGTCGGTCAGGATGGCTGCCGGACGAGTCAGCTTCTCCAGCACGCGGCCCAACTGGCCGAAGCGTATTACGGAACTACGGAAAAACACATCAAAAATCATTGACACCTACAGCAGCTACCATTTCTGACAATCAATGCCAGGTCAACGCCGTCCCTTCTTAACGTTCTTACGATCCGGGTGCGTCGAATGGGTAATCGCTAAACCTGACTTCCCCAGAAGATTATTTCTCAACCGCATAACAAAGGCATTACAAAGTGTATTTGCAAACGGGGGAAGTACTTATAAAAGATCGTCCCCAGCACAGCAAGGGTAAACAAGCATCATCCGCACCCGGTCAACGCGACGATAACCAAGCACCGTCAATGGATAAATCCGGCGCTCCATAAGCGCAGCTTTTACGTTTTTTGAATTGTACCCCGACTTAGACGGTTCATCATAACCGGAAACGGTTACACCGGGGGAATTCGGATTTAGCCGCGTTTCGGGTCACCACCGTTTCGGCAAACACCGCGCGCGTCCCGGTTGATTGAATGGGGCTGCCGTTCTTACCCCCCAGGCCGATCCATCCGTTATAATCACTTTGAATTATTTTTTCTGCGAAAGGACGCCCCATGTCCGGTTTATTTTCGATCAAAAATCGTTTATGGCTGCTGGTGCTGCTGGTGGTGAGTAGCGGCCTTGTCCCCGTTCGCGCCCAGGAGGTGGTTGACTACTGGCCGGAAGCCGAATGGCGTGTCTCGACGCCGGAAGAACAAGGGCTGAATTCGGCGGTGCTGGCGGAAATGATCGCCGCGATTCAGCGGGACGCCTGGCCGGTTCATAGTGTCACCGTGATTCGCAACGGCTATCAGGTCTTGGATGTTTATTTCCATCCCTACAGCGCCCAGGTTCCCCATGCGATGTGGTCTGTCACCAAAAGTATCACGTCCAGCCTGGTCGGCATCGCCATCGCTCAGGGTAAAATCAAGAGTGTTGACCAGCCGGTGCTGGACTTTTTCCCCGAATATGATCCCGCCGATCTCGATCCCAATTTCCAAAAGCTCCAGCTTAAACACTTACTGACGATGACCAGCGGTCTGGACTGTGCCGATGATGGCGCGAGTGCCGGTTGGGCCAATAGCTCCAACTGGGTGCAGTTTGTACTTACGCATCCCACTAGCGCGGAACCTCCGGCTGAATTCGCCTACTGTAATCAAGCCTCACATCTGCTGGCGGCGATTGTGGAACGCGCTGCCGGAACCCCAACGTTGGAATTTGCCCGCCAGAACTTTTTTGAGCCGCTCGGCATCACGCAGTATTCCTGGGATACTGATCCGCAGGGGACGGCGGTGGGCGCGTGGGGGCTGCAACTGACCCCACAGGACATGGCAAAAATCGGCTACCTGTATCTGCACGGGGGCCAGTGGAACGGCCAAACGATTGTGCCCGAAAGCTGGGTCACGGCGGCCACCAGTCTGCAGTCCCAGAAAGAGGACGGCTCGCGTTATGGCTATCAGTGGTGGGTTAATCCCGATGAGGGGTACTTTGCCGCGCATGGTTATCGCGGCCAGATGATCGGTGTTGTCCCGGAGAAAAATTTATTGGTCATCGTGACCGGAGCGCTGGCGGACGATCAATCACCAGACGATTTGCTGAGGAAATATGTCCTCCCCGCCATTCAAACCGATGACGCGCTGCCGCCGAATACGGAAGCCACCACCCGCCTCACCAGTGCCGTCGCGGCGGCGGCCCATCCCGCGCCCACCCAACTGCCGCTGCTGCCGCCCATCGCCCAAAAGATTTCCGGCAAGACCTTCCCCGTGATTCAGAATATTGGGCTGTTTGATGCGCTAATTCCTCACTTTACCGCTGCGTCGGCTACCGCCACCTTTACCTTCATCATCGGCAGCGATACGGTAGATTTGACCGTTGGGCTGGATGGGGTTTACGCCATTAACGAGACCCAAGTGCCGTTAGCCCTGCGCGCCTCCTGGAAG
>DATALK010000300.1:0-4152 GCA_036261085.1 Phototrophicaceae bacterium
TGAACTTTGCCCCTGTGAACGGCACGGCTGAGGCGACGGGCTTAAGTGAGGCCAGCGTGGATTTGATTGTGGCCGGGCAGGCGTTCCACTGGTTTGACAAAGATGCGACCAAACCGGAGTTTCAGCGGATTCTGAAACCGGGCGGCTACGTTGCGCTGCTGTGGAATATCCGCAAGGAGGATAGTTCGTCGTTTCAGATTGCGTATGATGAACTGCTGCGCGATTTTGATACGGACGGCGGCAGTCAGGCGGCCAAAGGGACGCAGCACGGCGGTCACGGTGACTTAGATCATTTTTTCGGTGTCGGGCAGTATGAACTGGCGACCTTTGATAACGAACAAACCTTTGATTTTGAAGGCTTTTGCGGGCGACTGCTCTCAGCGTCCTACATGCCGCTGCCAGGTCAGCCCCGCTATGAAGCGCTGATCGAGCAGGCTCAGGCCGCCTTCGAAGCCCACCAGCAAAATGGCCGCGCGCGGTTGGATTATGTAACCGAAGTGTATTGGGGCCAACTGAATTAGAATCGAAATCCAGAACAAGGGGTTTAAACCCCTTGTCTCTGTTAATCTCTTCACGGCTTAAAGCTAGAGAGCTGACGGCCTCATAAATATATCAAATCCTTCTAATGATTTAATCAGAATTAAGTAGTTATTCCCTGGTTTGCGCAAAAAAGGTTAGAATATACAAACCAGTGAATCATCACGGCTGTGCCGATAATGGCGAACACCTGCCGGGGAAAAATCCGGTTGTGACATAGGAGTAGGGACTTTCACATGGATACCGACACCCTCTTTAGGCTGATCTTTGCATTTCTGGTCATTGTCATTCTTGGCACGCGCTTATATGGTCATCTGAAAGCCGATACCTTTAAGGGGGAGCGCCGCAGCTATGATGAGGGTGTAGTTACCTATATCATGCGCCCGCTGTCGTTATTGATCGGCATTGGTTCCATTCTGTATATTGCCGCGCCGCAATTGATGGCCTGGTCGTCGCTTGATCTGCCGTTGTGGCTGCGGTGGTTAGCGCTGCCGCTGGGACTGTTAGTGATCGCGGGGATGGCGTGGGTGCAGACGACCCTCAGCAAAAACTTCAGCGGTCAATTAGGCATCCGTGACGATCAAACCCTCATTACCTCCGGCCCCTATCACTGGGTGCGGCATCCGATGTATACGGCGGTCACGGCGTTATTTATCGCGGTTTTCCTGCTGACGGCCAACTGGTTTATCGGGTTAGGTGGGCTGGCGACGGTGCTGCCGGTGATTGTGACGCGCACGCCCAAAGAAGAAGCCATGCTGGTGGAGGCTTTTGGTGAAGCGTACCGGGAGTATATGAAACGCACACCGCGTTATCTGCCGCGCCTGGGGATGGAACCCCCGGCCCAACCGGTCCATTCCGGCGACTAACAGCCAGCGGCCTCAACCGTTGCAACACTTCTCTAACCCAGACCGGACGCCTATTGCATTTGGTCGGGATTGAGATTATAGTTTGGTTAATAGAACAAAGGGGAACTTCTGTGACGGTTCGTGTTACCTGGTTGGATGACGCCAAAACAACGATTTTACGCGAATTTGAAGGCTTGTGGACGTGGGAGGAATATTACGCCTCTCAGTCTGAAGTGAACACCATGCTGCGTTCGGTTGAATATAATGTTCACCAGATTTTGGATTTCACGGCAGCGGCGCGCACGCTGCCCGCGAATGTGCTGACCCATATCGGCCACAGTGACCGCAATGTGCCGCCGAACCGGGGCAAAAGTGTTGTGGTGCTGCAAAATGCGTTTTTCCGACAGATGGTGCAGTTGCTCAACCGCATTTTCCCCAATGTCACCAAACGGGTGGTGGTGGTGGCAACTCGGGCGGAGGCGGTCAAAGCGATTCCGGCCCCAGTGGTTACTGCTGCCTGATTTTAGCCGTTTAACCGGCGGGCATTTGTTGTCGCCGTTTTAGGATTCCCTGTCCCCCTTTGACTTTCGCTGACTTTTCCAGAGAGGGTGGTTCACGACCACCCTCTCTGTTTTTTACGCATACTCCCGCTTTACCCACAATCAAATCAATAATGAAGTTTACAAAGCGCTCGGTTTCGGGGTAAGTTGTCGGATTGTTGAGCGGGTCTTTGCGCCAGATCAGCGCGTTGTGAATCAGTTCTGACCATTCCGGCAGTTGATCCGCCGCCCAGCGCGCGGCTCGATCTTTGGAAACCTGTTCGCCATTCCGCCAGGAATACAGCGCGCGGCACAGGGTTAATACGGCGTAGGTTTGATACGGGGCAGAGTCCTGCGTTTCGCGTACATGGTCGCGCCAGTAGACAACATGATCGTAAACCGCCTGCCGGAAATCGGCGGTGGTCAGCGGATCAATCAGTGTTTGTGGCGGGGGGCCAAAGAGCGTCACGCCGTAGTCCTGCACAAAATACCAGTTCATCAGCCACTCGTTTCCGGCTTCGATGAGATGGAACGGCTCGCCGGGGCTGATGTTCCCCATGCGGCGCGGCTGCGTTTTAAAAGTTTTCAGGCCGAGGCAGGAGTAATACTGCACCTCAATCCGGTCATCCCAGGCCGGAAACCGCTGCGCTAAGGCGGCGTGCATCTGTTTAATCGCTTCGCCTTCGCGCTCATCCAGGTCGGAGGCCAGCGCCGCCAGCAGATCAATATCGCTGATCTGGTAATCAAAGTCGCCCCAGACCAGCGACCCATACAAATATAAGCCGACGAATTTATCACCCAGCACGGCCTGAATATCGGCTAAAAGTTCCTGCAACAGTTGGTTGATGTCGGGATAGGGGGTGGGGTTCATCATGTCATAACCTTAATTTGGCAGCCCTTAGAGACTGCGGTGTTGAAAACACTATAGGGGTTTTTCAGGGTTCAACGCTTTTTTAGCCGCTGTGAACAAAGCGGCCATCTCGCTCCGCCGCTCCGCCTCGAACTGGCATAACTCATGTAGCACCCATTCGGCTGAATGATAGCTACTGGGCGTGTGATGTGACTGCTGGAAATCTTCAAAAGACATCTCGCTGTAGGTTTGTATCAGATAGTTACGCACCACCTGCAAACGGTGGTAATGTTGGGCTACCATTTCATCCTGGATAAATACCGCAATCTCGGCTTCATCACCCGGAAATAGCCTTTGGACATCGTCCGGGAATGGCTGCTGTCGGACACTGATAAAAAGCCAATTGGCCTCCTGAGCAGCGATGCTGTAAAGTAACTTGCCCAGTGTTTGGTTGCTCCCTTGTGGCGACCAAGACAGATAAGGACGTGTTTTCTGGCTGTTATCAGCTTTTTGAATCTCCGTTAAATTGATTTCGAGACTATCAGGCAACCCTGTAATCAAATTACGACCTTTGACGGCCATCGTTTTTGGCTGTTCAGGAGTGCTGCTACCGGATTCACGCTGAAGATGCAGCGCGGTTGGGGAACTAATTAACAAATTATATTTTTGACGCAAAAGATCAACAATTGCATCCCAGGGGTTAATGCCCTGCAAAACCATTCCTGTTCGATCACGGGCATCAGTTAAGGCATTTAGCCAACTGTTAATTACAGGTTCTTTTGTAAAAGGAAAGTATGAACGAACTATACGCATCATTTTCTTTTACTCCAGACTTTGAGCCAGTCGGGGTGTTATGTCAGCCATCCGGCAGTCATCGAGCGACTGATTAGGCCCTTTAAATGTCTATCAAAGTTCAGGCAGCCAGCGCCGGAGTTCCGCCAACACCAACTGCTCTTTTTCGGCGGCGCTCAGGCCGTTCCAGCGCTGGTGCGTCACTTCGGGCAGATCAAATTCCTGGGCTTGTTTTGATTCGACATAATATAACAATTGAACCTGGCTATACTCGTGATTTGGACAGTAGGGGTCTAATCTATATACCGACTGATCGGGCGCTAAATCACAACAAATCCCGCAAGTGAGATCGTTCCAAACCCCAAATTTATCTTCAGGCACTTTGTCCTTAAGTAACCTTTTTATAATAGCTCGATGTTCCTCAAATGCCGGATCCCGAAAGACATACCAGTGAGCCAGTACATTATTGCGCGCGTACATCAAGGAATGGGCGTAAGCCAGACTTTGATAATATACAGTAAACTCCTGCTGGCAGGCGTTACAGTGCCAGATGCTTTGAGACAATTTAACGAGCATCCATTCCCCCTTC
>DATALK010000376.1:0-3333 GCA_036261085.1 Phototrophicaceae bacterium
CTAACTTTTCACCAGGAGTGGCATCTTCAATGGCGGCTCGGGCATGGGCAAAAACACGATTGCCAATTCCCTTCCCAACATAAAATGGTTTTTGGGTTTCGGGATCAATTAAGAGATAAACATAGTATTCGAGTTTCTCAATAACAGAGTTTGGGAATTCTGACATAGACACGCTGCCCCCTTTTGTTCATATTCAATCTGGTGTCATTATATATTAACAGGAGAAACGAGATTGATATTAGCAGGTCAAGATTGACCTGAGATGTGGCCTTACGCCCACCTAACCGGATTTCCGGTTTCGACAGAAGCGCGGTACACCCATTTCAGAATGCAGCTAATCCCATCAGCACTTCCCTCCGGTACGATTAAAACATATCCCCGGTGGAGTGGCAAGCGCCACCGGTTGAGGGTAGCATTTTAGCCCGTCAATAAGGATACTTCAGGTGATCGCCGCGCAACCTGGAAGCCGAATGGGTTTCCAGCCAAAGGAGTGAGCCATGCCGCTAACAACATTATTTTCAGGAGAAACGGCTCCCGGTCTTTACCGGCTGAAGGCCGAGGTCAGCCTCCCCACCCTGGAAAAACTCGCCCAGGAAAACAATTTCACCCTCTTCGTGTTTTCGGGTAAGAACATCTGTAACCAACAGGAATTTTTCGATCACGTTGAAACCGTGTTAAAGCCCGCCAACTGGGGCCGGAATTGGGACTCGTTTGAGGAAGTGCTGAACGCTGTTTATAAAATCCCGGCCCCAGGCGTAATTGTCCTGTACAACGATTTCCAGGTGATGATGGCCCAAGACCGGAAAAATTTCGACATCGCCCTGGACATCATCATGAGTGTCAGCTATGAGCCGGAACGACTCAAAGATCGGGGCGACCAGGTTCCGATGACACCGCTGTATCTGCTCTTACAGGGGGAGACGAACGCGGCTTTACCTATAGATTGGCTATAAGACGGTTTGCCAGACCCGGAGAGTACTGCTGGGGCGGTGGTGAACCGCCCCGACGCTGGTCAAATTTCATCCGGGATAACAACCCGCGCCTGTGGAATGTCTTAATCCTCTTTCAGGACAATCACCGTAAAGGCTCCGGCGGGGTCGCCATCCAGCCGCACGATTAACTGGTACTCACCGTCATCGGGCAGCATAATGTTATCATCTGCGAACAGATCCGCTACCGTGCCGAATTGGTCAAAGAAATAGGTAGCGGCGACATCCTGCCGGGTGCGCGGGTCGAACAAACGCACATAACTATCCTGGAAACCGGCATACCGAGCGATGATCTGATCGCCTTTTTGTCCCTTCAAGGTAAACATACGGAACGGATGCAGGAAATCGTACTGGCCGCGTATGACTTCACCGTAAGCGATTTCCGGCACGGTTTTCAGGTTTTCAATCCCTAACCGGTACGTGTATTCAATGGCCTCATAGGCCCGCAATTGCAGCCGGTAGCGGCCACTGGTCGTGAGTTCCAGCAGCCAATTTCCCGTTGGCACGGGCGTATCGTCCCGATCTGACGAAGCGATCAACGTATTGGCGGGATCGTAGATTTCCAGGATACTCCAGTCCGAGGCGTCCCAATTAAGATAAATCTGATCGCCCACCTGACCGTCAAAAAAGAAAACTAGCAACATCGGCTGCGGGCCGGTCAGCACTTCGCCGTAGTGGATGTCCTGCGGCTGCCCGACCAATTCCAGCGTCAGGGTAAAGGTGGAAGCCTCTTGCGGATGAATTACCAACTGGTAGGTATCATCCGCTGGAACGGCGAAATTTTCCACCAACACGGTATAATCCTCATTACCTTGATAGGTTTCCAGCAGCACCGCCCCCGTGCTGTCTACCAGTTTGACAATGGCGACGATCCCCGGCGCTTGCAGTTTCAGCGTGATGATGTCCCCCGCTGTCCCCTCAAAAAAGACAATCTGATCGGTTGCCAGACTGCCGGTTACTTGCCCGCCGTAAGCAATGGTTTTAGCCTGTTCGGTCAATTCCAGACTGAAGGTGTAACCGCCCTCGCCATAATAATAGGATGAGGCGATCTCAATCCGGTGCTGGCCGCTGCTGGTTAACGTAAAAGTCTCGGTAACAGCATCATAGTCGCCTCCGGCCATCGTGTGATAAACAAAATTCCCCGGCGCATCATAAATATTGACTTCGGTGGTTTCCGTCGCGGCAATATTGATGCGCACCACATCCCCCGCCGCGCCATCAAAAAACAGTGTCTCGCTGCTTTCCGGCGGCTGAAAACTCTGCACGGTCTCGCCGTAAGCGATTATTGGATCCGGCGCCACCCGCGCCGCGCCGCAGTTCCCGCGGGTTTCCCGAAGGGCCGCGCCGTTAAGCCACCCGGTGCGCCCGTAGCTGTCGTTCACGAACCACCAGCGGCGGCCATAATCATCTACCGTTTCGTTTAAGGCCAGCAGCACATCGCCCGCGCCGGGATAGCCATCACTATCCAGGGAGTTTATATCCGGGTCAGCTTTGAGATCAACACTGTCGCCGGTTTGCACAATACAGCCGGTAAAATTCCAGATGCGAAAATCGCGGTAAACCAGTTTTTCGCCGTTCAGGGTATCCGGCGAAAACAGACTGGTTGCCACCGCAATATCGCCGGTCTTGAGCAGATAGCCGAGGTCAAGCGTGGTCACATAAGCATCATTCACAAAGAGGAAGCCCGTATTTTCGAAACCCACCAGCTTGACATGATTTTCCGCGCCGGGGTCGGTGAGCAGCTTGTCGAAATAACCAGAGGCCAGACTTTGATAGGATTCATCACTGGCAAAACCGGCCAGTTCCCAATACTGGAAGCGTGACCCATCATCGGCAATACCTGCTTGCAGACCGAGCCGCAGCTGTTCCGGCCAACCCGCATCTCGAAACACAAAACCAATATCCCAACTGGCCGTTTCCAACCGATACGGCACTGCAAAAACGACCTCTGCCACAAAATCCCGCATGGACACCTGGGCATAATTGGCTTTGATATAACCATCATCCTGCATGACCAGTTCCCCGCGCGCCGGACCAAAGACCCGATTGGTGGTATCCACCACTCGCGCCGCGCCCTGGGGAATCCAGCCGGTTTGCCCACCATCCAGCCGCACTTGAACCCATTGGCCGCTGGCGTCCTGACCGATAACGGTCACTGCCGCGCCGGAGGCCAGACTGCTGACGAGCGCATACCCGGCGCCCGGCCCGCTGCGAACCTGAGCGGCGGTCACGGTTTCGCCCTCAGCTTTGGCCGGGGTCGTTTGCGCTGCAATCGCCGCCTGCGTCACCCGCGCTGTTGCGGTGATGGCCGCCTGTTCCGTGTAGCGTGCCGCCTGCTGAAAGG
>DATALK010000305.1:0-3946 GCA_036261085.1 Phototrophicaceae bacterium
TGGCTGGCGAGCATTGTTATGAGAACGAACGCAAGCCAGGGTTTATTGATGGACATCATCGTGGGTGTCATCGGTGCGTTTATCGGCGGTTGGCTGCTGGATGTTCTGGATGTTGGTGGCGGCGTAACCGGTCTGAATATCGCTAGTATTCTCACGGCATTCCTGGGCGCGGTGGTGTTATTGGCCGTGCTGCGGCTCGTTCGCGGTACAGCGCGGGTCTGACGCGGGTCTGGTGAGACTAAAAACACACCTGATATCCTGTCAGGTGTGTTTTATTTTTGCCCTAGCTTCCAGAGAACTACCTGCGAAGGGCGGTTGGCCGCCGACCAATAATGGGTAATGGTTCGGGATGGGTGTTCATTTCAGTTCCCACCGCACAATCACCACTTGCGAAGCGCTGCCAACTGCCAAATATTGGCCGTCCGGCGACCAGTCTATGCTGGTGATAACTTCGCCGGCAGGTTGCGCAAATGTATCAAGTTGCGCACCGGTTTGGCCGTCCCAGATTGAAACCGTCTGATCGCCCTCGGTAAAAACAGCTAACAGCGGCTTACCGGTGGCCCATTTTACTTCGATGGGTTTTCTGAGATGGGCCGATGTTTTGATTCCGGCCACCGATTTTGCCCACACCGGCTCTCCGCTCAACAGATTGAAGCGCATCACAACGGCAGCCAGTTCACCATTCAACGCCGTATGCCCGACCAAAGCCAGTGCGCCATCTACATCGGCCTGCGTCCAGGTCGGGCCAACAGATTGAAGCGCAAAGGGAACAATGTTCCCACCCTGCCACTGAAACAATCGAGATTCCATGACTAGCAGCAGGCGATTTCCAGCTAGGAACCAATCCAGATCAACCAACGGCTCGGCAAACTCATGGCGGTAAATTTCTTCATTTGTCTCAACCGAAAAAATGGACAACGTTCGCTGATCGCCGTAGCGCACCGCAATCATTTCGCCGGATGGCGACCAGTCGAGTTTCCAAATGGTTTCGGGGATAAAATCACGCTTAACCAACGTTGCAACCGGCTGTCCACTGGTCGCCCACACCCGAACAATTCCATCCTGACCACCAATAACAACTTGTTCCCCATCTGGCGACCAATCAAAGGCAGCTATGGTAGTCGTATTGGGAATGATGACCTGATGACCGCTCACATCATTCCAAATCACCAAGCCATCGGCAGTGAGCGCTCCAAGCTGTCCATCGTCCCGCGACCAGCGAACATCGAGTACCGTTTGTGCCATTTCGAAGGTAACAACGCTTGACCTTTCGATTTGCCGCGAGGTGGCTGGCGTGATAATGGGTTTCAGCGTGGGGGCGCTCCTGGTTGTGGCCGCTGTCTGAGAAGTTGAAAAATTATGAGGCGTGATGGTCTGGAAAAACTGCGAATAAAACAGAACGACCACCACCAGGAAGCCCGCAGCAGCGCTATAGCTCCGTAGCCGCCGCCAGGGAAAACGCCGCTCGTACAAGCGCGGTGTCGGGCTTAATCCCGCAGCACGAATCGGAATGGTATAAGGAATCCGCTTAACACTGGGATCATCCCGCAGCAGTTCGCCATCGTCGCCAATAATGGGTGGAGGTTGGGGCTTGGTATTCATGGTCGCTCAAGACTTAGCACAGTTGCTAATATCCATCTTAGCACGACCTCAAGCGGCGGTAACAAAAGAACGCGGCACAAGCCCAATTTTTGAGGGTTAAAGTGGCTTTTTAGAGAAACGTAATTTTACCGTGATTGTTAGTCCGTAAAACGGTGCATTTTTGACCCCACCCTCACCTGCCCCGAATTCGGAGGAGAGGGGCTAGAATGGGTAACTAGCAATTAGGGTAATCTTATTTTCCGGTTGGCTGGAGCGGCTTCTTCATTGGGGAGGAAGTGAGAGTAGCCGGAGCAAACAACGGACGATGCTGAGAATGGGAACGCGGTAGAAAATTCCGCTTGAAATCCGCGTGTACGGGCGCTGGCGGCCCCCATTGAATGCGCGGCGCCGTCAATCCCCGGTTTCCAACCGGATCACCGATCCAATCAAAATCCGTAAAAAGAGTCTTACCGCTTTTATCCAGGTACGGCAGCGGTGTCCCACTAATCCCTAAACTCCGGGAGTTTTCCACCGCCCCGTTCGGCGCTTCCCTGGCCTTACTGAGCAGGGTCAAACCGCCTATCACCGCCACAAAAATCAAGGCCCAATACCGAACGCTGGGAGGACGGCCTTCCTTGCGCGGCGCATCCCACATAGCATGACTGCCGCGTTCCTGAACAAACTCGGTATATTCAGCGAAATCAATATTTTGATCGGGCGTCAGCAGTTCGCCGTCAGGGCCGATGATAGTTTGTTGTTGTTTGCGCATAGCTCACAGGTTGTCAAAATTCCTCTACCTTATCATAGCATAAATTGTGAAATCTTTCGCAACGGGTTACGCCTGGAAAACGGAGATAGATCGTTGGGTCGGCGTACTTGGAAAGACCGTTATTACGCCCTATAGTTAAAGGTAAGTTCTTGCCCTATGCCGATGAATGAGGTTGTATGGTACGGGTTTTATGGTTTGTGGTGCTGGTGCTGCTGTCGGTTGCCGCTGTCACCGCCCAAAGTGAAGCGCCGGATTACGCGATTCGCAATCTGGAACGCCAATTTAGCGCCGACTCGCGGGAAGCGATTATCAAATTTGATGTCCTCAATGTCGGCAGCGATGCCGCTGTCGCTGCCACAGCGGAATTAGTGGTGCTGTCTACCGGCCAAAAAATAGCGACAGCTACCGTTCCCCCGCTGCGCGCCAATGGTATTTACCGGGTATCACTCTCCTTCCCGGTCAGCCAATTTTCCCCCGGCAGCACCGAATCCATGCGGGCCGCCGTTGGGGTCAACGAAGTCGAACCCGAAGCCAGTCTAACCATTCAAAACAATTTCGCCCAGGTCAGCATCACTTTTCCGCAAACGCTTCCGGCAGAAAGCACCCCGGAAACCACGCCCGCACCGGAAGCGACCAGCGGCCCGCTGGGATTTTTACCCCCATTGGGCCTCGACACTTCCGACCCACTGCAAATCGTCCTTGTGATTGGGGTGGGAATGGCGGCGCTCGTTTTGCTGGTGATTATCCTGATTATCTTGCGCTTGCTGTTCCGCCGCTCCCCGGATTTAAGCAGCTGGCAGCCCGCATATGGCAGCCTGTTTCCGCTTGACTCCAATTCGACGCCGGGCCGCCGCCACCAGTGGCAGACCTTAGCGCAGAACGGTTCACTCCCACCGCTGTGTAACGAAGGTGACGTTCACGCCTGCAAGCGGCTGTTTGGGATTGATGGCGCGTATCTCATGGGCTGGCGGGTGACCGGCCTCCGTATCAGCCAGTATGATATGTATGGACGCATTAATCGCAGCCAAGTGGTCATTCCCCCAAAATTAGCGCGCCGATTGGACGGAATTGTGCGGCGGCAGTCCAAGTTAACGAGTGATCAGATTGAAAAGCGGCTGCGCCCGGTAGCGCGCGGGATTATCAGCAAACTTAATTCCCGGCTGAATAACCGCAGCGCCATGCTCCCGGTAGCGCTGGATTTACGCTTTCAGGGACGGCATGGCGATGTTCGTATCCTCTTTGAGCTGTATCAGTGCCAGTTTGGGCAGTGGCATCCGCTGGATCAGTGGGAACCGGAGATGATTATCAGCGGCAAAACCATCACCGAAAGTTATACTTACACGTTTTACGGTCAGCGCCCCGGCGAAACCCTCAAGTTATACCGCCAACGCCTTCAGGATGATCTGGTACGTACCCTGGCCGAGATGATCCGGCCTCAGGTCTTTAATACCGATACCACACCCAACCAAGTGCCGCCGCAGGTCTCCACGCAAACGCATCAGCCTAAAGTGGAATAAAAAACGAGGCCGGAAAAATCCGGCCTCGCTTGTCGTCGCCGCTTAACTGAGATTATTCTTCCGGCGGCAGCAGCACATC
>DATALK010000315.1:0-1614 GCA_036261085.1 Phototrophicaceae bacterium
TAAGGGATGTTGTCTGAATACGGATTAAGCGCGGCGCAACCGTACCCAGAGCGGTGGTTGGGGAGAGGGCAGGTCATCTCATATGGTTTAAATTACCGCCTACACCGACACCCCAATTGCGAACGCTGCGGCGCCGATTCCGAGAACTGTTCAGGAAGGCGGCGCGGGATGAAGCCGCCGGGGAAAACTCCATCTATGTACGCGGGGCGCGCGCCGCCGAGTATCTGCTAGGTACGCCGCAGCGGGAGTGTGTGTTACATGGCGATATTCATCACCATAACATTCGCTGGCATCCGGTGCGCGGATGGCTGGCGTTTGATCCCAAAGGGCTGTACGGCGAACGCACTTATGACGCCGCCAACACGCTCTGTGGCCCGGCTCATGCCCGCGAACGAGTCATGTCGGAAGAACGTTTGTTGCAAGTAACCCAGGTTTTGGCTGACGGTATGGGCCTTCATGTGGGGCGGCTGCGAACGTTTGTGTTTGCCCATATGTGTTTGAGCGCAGCCTGGTTCGAGGATGATGAGAGTGGGTTCAAAGAGCAGGTTCTCACCGTCGCCCAAAACGCTGAACGGCATGTGGATTTTTCGGTGTAGGCGGTAATTTAAACCATATGAGATGACCTGCCCTCTCCCCAACCACCGCTCTGGGTACGGTTGCGCCGCGCTTAATCCGTATTCAGACAACATCCCTTACAATGGAAGCAGCAACCTGAGGGGGTATCACCATGCGTCATCTTTGTCTATTGGTTTTAATGGGTCTGCTGACCTTTTCCGCCGCTGTAGCTCAAGAAGAAGTTGATCTCACCAGCAATCTGGAAGCGAGCATCAATCCAGAAACCGTCCAGCCGTTGGCGCAGTTTGGCTGGGGGCATCCCCGCGATCTTGCCTGGATGCCTGATGGCAAAAGTTTTGCTGTTGCGACTGCCGCCGGTGTCTATTTTTACGACGCTGGCGATATTCTGGCCGCGCCGCGCTTTTTTGAAACCGGCGCCCAAGCGCTGGACGCCATCGCCATCAGCCCAGACGGCAAATACCTGGCGACGGGCGGCGACGATGTGTATCTCTGGGACATCAGCACCGGTATCGTGGTGGACGAGATGCGCGCGGGAGTTGGGGTGTCCGATGTGGCTTTCAGCCCCGATGGCTCACTTTTAGCCGCGACAACAATGACACCGGCTGATTACGCCGATTGCGGCCTCTATGTTTTTGATGTTGCCAGCGGCCGGCTGCGGTTTACCCATTTGGAGCCATATAATTGGTTCTTCGAGATTGAATTTTTCCCCGACAGCCAACGAGTCTTGGTAGCGGCATCAAATGACAGTTCCGGCCCGGTGACCATCATTGATCTGCAAACAGGAGCGGTTTCCACGCTTTCAATGTTCGGTGATGATAATTTTCACCGGCTGCTGCCTGATAGTAACAGTGTCCTTGTTTACGAAGGATACAGTTTCTATCGCTTTAATCTGCCAGAACAGTATGATCCTGCGCTTACTTCAGAATATAAAAGGGGGTATTTAACGGAAATCGGCTTGCTTCCCGGCGCTAAACAGTTTTTCAGTCTAACCCAAGAAGGTGAATTAGCCTGGTGGGACAGCGAAACGCTGGAACAACT
>DATALK010000316.1:0-1930 GCA_036261085.1 Phototrophicaceae bacterium
CGATTTGAACCAGGAGCAACGATGCAGCGCCTTTTTCGACCTCGCGCCGATCTGACCGACAGCAATTTACCGCAGTGGGAATACGCGATTCTGGCATTGACGGCGGCGGGGGTGCTGCACGCGACCTGGGACAACGGGCGCGGACGGGTAACGGTAGATTTACGCGGCGCAGCGGGCGGCATTTACAGCGGCAGAGGCAAAAAACTCCTGCGGCGTGTGTATGGCAGCCGCGCCCAAGCGCCGGAACTGGCGGCGGAGGCGGCACGGTGGCAGGCGTTTTTAAGCGGGAAAACTCCAGAGCGGGAACGAGTGTGGAACGGCGGCGTACCACTGCGGTGGGCTTCCGGTGGGGTGCTGCCCATCGTTGAACAGCGCGGCCAAACCTGGGCGCTGCTGTTTTTTCGGGACATCCCACCCGTCGGCTGGAATGTCGCCAACGGGGCCTCGGCGGACGCGGCGGATTGGCTTAATCCAGCGCGGATTATCGAGCGGGAATTCGCGGAAGAGACAATTTTATTGAACCAGCGTCCCGAACCCGGCCAGACCGTCGAGCAGTTGCTTTTTGCCGATCAGCGGCACATTTTGACCGCCGACGCCCTCCGCGACCATACAGCGCTGCGCCGGGAACATGACAATCTCACCCTTAATGAGAGCCAACAGACCCGGACGATTGACTGGCTGGCAACCCCCTTAACCGTGCGCGTCCTTGACCGGGCGGCAAACGACCACACGCTGACCCAGGAATGCCCGAATGTGCTGGTGACGGTCAATCCGGCGGAAATGGGCCTGGAAGTGATACGATTAGGCCGGTTTCGACTGAACAATGGTGAGTATCTACTGGATGGCGAATTTCACCCCTGGCTGCAAATTCTTACCCGCCGCCCGGTGCTGCTGCTCAGTATAAACTGGCTGCATAACCAATTTCAGCAGCACGGCACACTGGGCGAACAGATGCCGAACGACAGCAAACAATTACCGCCCGTGCCGGGAGAACATTACCGGCTGTTTGATGCCGACATCGAGGCGCGAAAAACGCGGCTGGCAATCATCAGCCAACACTTAAACAAACCGCTGCCGGAGGCTGAACGCCAGCGCTGGTCAACCGAAAAACGCTGGTGTGAAGGCTGGCTGGAACAGTATGCCGCCGCGTTTCAGACGCCAATACTGCTCGACCCCGCGCTGCGCACCTTATGCCCCGTCACCTGGAAAACGCTCGAACTGGCGTTTGCTCACCAACTACTGAACCAATGAGCGGCATAATCGGGATTGATAGAATATAATCGTTTGAAAAACAAAACTATTTTACGGAATGCTCAAGCCGTTGGACACCAGGGCATTCAAGGATAAGGATGGGCGACGTGGGGCCGATTTTTTTAAGTTACAGCCGCCGGGACGAAGACCTGATGCACCGGGTGCGGGACAGCCTGCGCGCCGACGGGTTAGAAGTCTGGACGGATGAAAATTTAGCGCCCGGCACCCGCTCCTGGAAAAGCGCGATTGAAAGCGCGCTGGAAAACGCATCCTGCCTGGTGGTGATTCTATCGCCCGATTCCAAAAAATCCGCCTGGGTGCGCGAAGAGATGAACTACGCCGAGGCGCAAAATATTCGAATTTTCCCCCTGCTGGCGCGCGGCGAGGCCAAAACCGCCGTGCCGTTTGGTTTTATCACGGCGCAGTGGGTGGACATCCGGCAGGAAAACGACTTTGTTTCCGGGATGCAAAAACTGGCCTTCACCGTGCGTGTTCACCTGGGGATGGTCTCTCAGGAACCGCGCGTGGTGCAGCCCGCCAGCATTGATCTGCGGCCCGATGAACATATCGTGGTGGATGACAAAACACAGCCCCGGCCTAAAGGCGCGCAATTTCCGGCAGAATGTGCGTATTCTCCGGCAGGCGCAGCGTCATGCGAATATCGCGCAGCGGCCAGGAA
>DATALK010000380.1:0-1991 GCA_036261085.1 Phototrophicaceae bacterium
ATAGATTCTGACGCTGGTTGTACTAAAATAATTCCCCGCCTACAGAGGCCAATTTCCCAAAACTAACAACTTGATCCATTTCATGTTTGTCAGGTAAGTCACCAGGTGTTTGGGCCGCGCAGCGCGCGCGGTTAGTTATCAGGTGAGGGTTTCACACGCAGGCGATGACCGATACTCCGTTCACAATTGCTCCCGCCGAAGACCAAGACGTTCCCGAAATTGCCGCTGTTCTCGACCAGTCCCAGTTATTAACTTATGATTTGCTCGCGCCGCGCACCCAGTACTGGGTGATTCGGGATGAAGAGCAGCGCATTGTTGCCACTGCCGGATTAGAATTCGGTGATCGGGCGGCGCTGCTGCGGAGTGTGGCGGTGCTGCCCTGCGCGCGCAGCCAGGGCCTAGCCCATGTGCTGGCAAACCATGCCTTTAACGAGGCGCAGTCCAGTGGGTGTGAGGCCGTGTATCTGTTCAGCGTCCATGCCGGGGCCTATTGGCAGCGCTATGGCTTTGAAGAAGTGCCGGTGGACGAAATGGTAGATGCCCTGCCGGATGTGCCGCAGGTCAACCGCTTCCGCCAGATTCACAAGCTGGAAACCGAAATCGCCTGGAAAAAGCGGCTGGAATAACAAACCAAACGCCCCGTATCGGGCGATTTTAATGCTGTTTAACCCTTAAAATAGAGGTAGGGATACCCAACAGGGTGTGCAGGGCCTTGAACGGCGCGACCTACAACCTGAGCGACGGCGGCACACTGCAACCGGCGAACTAACGATCCGAATCAATCCAATAGAAAGACTATGATGCCCGACACAAACCATGTCGGGCGGTTTTTTGTGCGCGAAACTAAGCCGCTACCGTTGATACACGACTTTTACCGGCCAATCTTGACAGTGACGGCAGACAAGATAATACATGCTGCCGCCGCCAAGTGACCAGTCAGGAGCGTTTTGTAATTCTCCATAACGACCCTGTTCCCATAATTCGCAATCCTCTAACGGCAGCCAACGTCCCCCCATCTAATTCAATATCCGTTAACGAGAGTAAATGTTCCATTTGCTGCCCGCAGCTACCGCACGTCTGCCACTCTATCCGTTGAATCCAGGCTACATATCCGCCTAATTTGCTGCCTGGACACACGCTTAACTCAAACTGATACATGGAAGATGCACATTCGTCTTCAGCGTATTCATCACATTCGATGTTTTTTGTCTCAAACCATCCTTTAAAACGATTGAATTGCTCCTCGCTTAAATCTTCTATATGAGGATATTCTATCACTCGCTCGAAAGTTAGCGTACAGGGATGCGGCACATAGATTGTATCAGCGTAAGGCGACAGCGGCATAATCGTTAGTGACTTGGTGATGGTTGTACTATTACGCCAAAAGACACGCGGAATACAAAAATAGGGTGGTTCATCCCCGTCTAAGGGATACCAAAGAAGCTGCATCAAATCTTGGCCTGGCGGAAACGGAAAATCGGGGACATCTCGGGCATTTATCTGCAAAACAGGAACAAGGGGAATAGGTGTACCGTCGAGTAACTCCCATTCCCCCCTGATACCTGACCACCATTCAGGCCGCTTGCTTGGCATTGTCGGCCAGGGTTCATCCTCCGGCCACAGGAAAAGGCCGCCAATTTTGCTGGCGGCGGGGTCAAGAAATTCGCCGCGCCGGGGATGCAGCCGAATTGTAGTGACTGTCTGATGAGCCAGTTCTGGTAGTGCTTCTAAGATATTCACACGCGGTGGCGGTGTCGTTTTCGCCATAGCGGGTCAGTTCCTTACTCCCACTCAATCGTTCCCGGCGGTTTGCTGGTTACATCGTACACCACGCGGTTGACACGTTTGACCTCGTTGACGATCCGGCTGCTGACCCGCGCTAACAGATCATACGGCACGCGTGCCCAATCCGCCGTCATAAAGTCGTCGGTGGTCACGGCGCGCAGGGCAATCACTTCCTCATAAGTGCGATTGTCGCCCATCACGCCCAC
>DATALK010000342.1:0-2683 GCA_036261085.1 Phototrophicaceae bacterium
GGATTTCCACGCGGTGGCTGGCTGAAATGCCCATGCACACACAGGCAAATCCGTTCAAACTTAGACATGATACCTCCTCAATAAATCTATTTTAACGGTGAGACCCAGCCCATCACGAACTGTGCTGGCTGCTCTCACCGCCTGCATGTGGTGTTCGCCCCGGAACCGGCGCGAAGCGGACGGGTATCAAAAAATTTATTTTTTAACTTTGTAACCCAACTGCGTTCCGCTGGGAACCAGCTTGTTTGGATAGGCCGCAAAGTCTTCCAATCGCAAATCAGTTCCCAACACACAGCTATGCCCCACTGTGTAACCGGCGGGAACATGTGTGTTTTTACCGACGCAGGTAATCCCTAACTCACCCATATCCAGGATTTTACCCACGCGGGCGTTATGACCGATGACCACAATCTTGTCCAGAATGCAGCGTTCCACCACCGCCCCCGCCTCAATGTAGGTATCCGTCAACACGATGGATTCGCGCACAACCGCATTCGGCCCTACGTAAACTCCCGGCGACAGAATCGAATTTTCGACCAAGGCGCCTTCGGAAATTACCGAGCAATCCGTCACCAGGCTGTTTTTAATAATGGCTCCGGCATGGGCATGAACCGGCGAGCGTTCCTCGCTGCGGGTATGAATGACCCAGGTGCGATCATTCAGGTTCAGCGACGGCGGCGCGGCGATCAAATCCATGTGCGCTTCCCAGTAGGCGTCAATCGTCCCGACATCCACCCAGTAGCCGCCGTAGGGATACGCAAACACACGCATACCTTCAATAACCATACGCGGGATAATGTCGCGGCCAAAGTCATGATTGGAGGCTTTGCGTTTCTGGTCTTCCTGAAGCTGCTGTTCCAGCACGGCGTAGTTAAAAACATACACCCCCATACTGGCGAGATTGCCGGGGGGGATTAGCCGGTTTCTCGACAAAATCCCGGACTTTGTAATCATCGTCTACATCCAGAATGCCGTAGCGGCTGGCTTCATCCATCGGCACGCGAATGGTGCAAACCGTCGCATCGGCCTTGTGATCGCGGTGGAACTGGATCAGCACATCATAATCCATCTCGTAGATGTGATCGCCCGACAGCAGCAGCACATGGTCAGGCCGCCCCCGCCGCACAAAATTTAAATTCTGTACCACCGCGTCGGCGGTTCCGGCGTACCAATCGGTATCCGCCCGTCCCTTATACGGCTGCAAAATCTGTACCCCGCCCGTGAAGGAACGATCCAAATCCCAGGGCCGCCCGCGCCCAATATGATCGTTCAGGCTGTGCGGGCGATACTGGGTCAAAATCAGCACATCAAAAATGTTCGAGTTGACACAGTTACTTAAAGCAAAATCAATAATGCGATATTTTCCGGCAAAGGGGACCGCGGGTTTGGCGCGCTTGGCGGTCAGCGTTGCCAATCGAGTTCCTTCACCACCGGCTAAAATGACAGCTTTTACTTTTGCCATGAAAAACCACCTCGTCTTTCCATAAGGGCTTTGTGATAAACTTCGATGTAACGGCGGGCGCTGTTCTCCCAGCTAAAATCGGTCTGCATGGCCCGCCGCTGCATTCGCTGCCAGGCATCTCGGCGCTGATGATACGTATCCAGCGCCCACCGAATGGTATGCAGCAGCGCATCGGACTGTTCCCACTGAAACACGAAACCAGTTCCCTGCTCGGCGGGGCCGCTGTCGTAGTTAACAACGGTATCCGCCAGGCCGCCCGTCTCCCGCACCAGCGGCAGCGCGCCATAACGCATCGCCAGCATTTGACCAATGCCACAGGGTTCGTAATGGCTGGGCATCAAAAACAAATCACAACCGGCATAAATCCGCTGCGCCAGCGCCGCGTTATAACCAATATACGTGCGCGCCCGCCAGTTAAAATCCTGGCCTAACTGCGAAAACTGGCGATCATATTCCGGCTCTCCCGAACCTAACCCAATAAACTGCACATCGGTATTGACCAGCAGCCGCCGCAGTGCCGGAATCAGGAGATCAATCCCTTTTTGCTCGACCAGCCGCGTGACGATGCCCAACACCGGCACATCATCGCGCACATCCAGGCCAAAGTCCGTTTGCAGCTGGCGTTTATTGGCCGGACGTTTTTCGTTAAAGTTATCAGCGTTGTAGTGAGAGACGATAAACGGATCGGTTTCAGGATTCATCGCCTGCATATCGATGCCGTTAAGAATACCGGTCAGGTCGTTCACCCGCGAACGAATCAGGCCATCCAACCCGTAGCCCATATAGGGATACTGGATTTCAGTGGCATAACGCGGGCTAACCGTCGTCAGCTTGTCCGAATAGGCCAGCGAAATACCCATCAGGTTGTCGCTTAAGTCCTGATCCATCAGATCGGGGTGATTACGCCCCGGCACGCCCAATTCCCACATCCAACCCCCAGCATGATCGCCCTGATAAGCCAGATTATGGATGCTCATCACCGAGGCGACCTGATCCCAGGTCGGATAAAAACGGCTCTCGTGCAGCAGGAAAGAAATCAGACCAGTATGCCAATCGTTGACGTGAAAAACATCCGGGAACCAGCTTTCCCGGCGGCGCAGTTCCCAGGCGACGGCCATCGCCGCCTGACTGAAAAACATAAAACGCGGGACATCCCATTCCCAGGTGCTGTAAACCTGATGTTCGTCGCCAAAAAACGGCCAGCCATGGATGAAATAGTAT
>DATALK010000344.1:0-1987 GCA_036261085.1 Phototrophicaceae bacterium
CCTACGCGCTGGTGTCGGGACGGCCTCACCGGGCCAGCGGTCAGCTTGCCAACCATGTGTTAGAAGTGATGGCAAGTGTTTATGAGGCGTCCGAGAGCGGGGCGCACGTCCAACTGCAAAGCCGCGTGGAACGGCCCGCGCCGCTGCCAGTAGGATTGCTGGCCGGAACGTTAGATCAATAATCGGGTTGGGGCGGGGTCACACTCGCCCCCTTCTTTGTTGCTAATGAATACCCCAGAACACCGCCAAGCCAATGAGTAATCCCACCAGTGTTATGATGGTCAGGCCGAGACCGACTTTGAAGAAATCACTGAAGGTGTAACCGCCGGGTCCCATCATCAGCACATTCACGGGATGCCCAATTGGGGTGAGGAAGGCGGCAGAACAGGCAATGGCGGTGGCGACGGCGGCGGCCTGCGGATTAACTCCGGCCTGTAAAGCCGCGCTGATGGCAATTGGCCCCATCAGCAAACTCGCCACCTGCCCGCCAATCACCTGCGTAATCAGCATCGTCAGGGTAAACAGGGCGGTGATAAAAACGGTTGCGCCAAAGGGGGCCAGGACACCGAGAATGTCACCCAAACGCGCGGCCAATCCGGTGTTAGTCAGGGCGATGCTTAAGGGCAGCATCCCGGCGATGAGGAAAATCACGCGCCATTCGATACCCCGATAGGCTTCATCCATATTGACGCAGCCGCACAAAACCATCGCTACCGCTCCCGCCAGCATGACCTCTGGCAGTGGCAGGGATGTAAAAACCGCGAGGGCCAGCACCAATGCCGTAATTAGCAGCGCGCGCCCCGCTTTTTCAGGGTGCGGCGGTTGGTGAATATGGCTGCTCTGTAACACCAGATAATCGCGTTCGTGGGCCAGTGCTTTGATGCGGTTCGCTGGGCCAACCATCAGCAGTGCGTCGCCGACTTCCAGCGGAAACGTACCGACATCCGTCCGGTAGCTGCGGCCTTCCCGCCACAGGGCCACACTGGTTAAACCGTATTTGTTGCGGAAACCCAGGTCTTTGAGCGTTTTGCTGATGGCGCTTGAACGCGGCGGAATCACCACTTCGGTTAGATCAACCGCGTAGTTGTGTCTGCCGTTGCCGTTCTGTCCAACGATCAATCCCCATTCGGCCAATTTTTCGACCCGCTCCTCCCGGCCCATCACCAGCAGATAATCGCCCGCGTGGATGACATCGGCGGGGGTGGGGGCCAGAATGGCATGACCGTTATGCCAGATGGCGACGACGGTAATCCCTAAAGTTTCGCCGATATGGCTGTTGCTTAACGGCGTGTTGATGATTTGCGCTCCAAGTGCGACCTGGACTTCCCACAGGCGTTCATCCAGTGAATAGGTTTCCGATAGGCTGCGCGACAGGCTGCGCGGGCTGACCATCTGGCCGACGGACTCCCGCGCTGGCAGCAGTCGCCGACCCATGAACGCCATATAAACCAGCGCCAGCAGCACAATCAGACCGCCCGTCGGGAGAAAATCGAGCATATCCAGTCCGGCTTGGCCCTGGTCAACCAGGATATTGCTGAGAATGATATTGGCGGTGGTGAAGTAGGTCGCCATGCCGCCGACCAGTGTGCCAAAGGACAGCGGGATTAAAACTTTGGAGGCGCGCACGTTGGCATCCCGGCAGACTTGAATCGCCGCCGGGAGTAAAACAGCGCCAGCGGCAATATTATTCATAATGAGCGACAGCAGCGCGCCGCTGCCCATAAATAAGAGGATCAACCGGATTTCGGAGCCGCCGCTCATCATGCGCAGCCGGTTGGCAATCCCCTGGACAACGCCCGCATTTTCCAGTCCATGAGTGATGACAAACAGGCCGATAATAGTGATGACCGCCGGGCGGCTGAAACCCGATACTGCTTCCTGCGGAGATACTAAACCGGTGAACGCCAGCGCCAGCAGCACCAATAGGGCGACCACATCGGCGCGCAGTCGGTTGGAGATAATGAGCAGCAGGGCACTTACGAGAATA
>DATALK010000346.1:0-4213 GCA_036261085.1 Phototrophicaceae bacterium
ATGATTAGCGCCGGGTTCGCGTTTTCCGGCCAGCGGCAGGAACGGCCTCACGTTCCTCCGCCACTTCCATCTGCCAGCCCGCCGTCGGCGCTACGGCAATTTGCTGGAGCTGAAGCAGGAATTCCTGGAAGTCCTGAACCGCTTTGGCCGAAAAGGCATTGGCTAAACGGCTGTCCAATTCGTTAAAAGCGGCTTCTACCGGTTGACGCAGCGCTTCCCCATCGGTGGTCAGGAAAATGCGCACTGCCCGCCGATCCTTGGGGTCAGCCCGGCGTTCCAGCAGATTCTTGTTCTGAAGACCGTCGAGCAGCGGCGTAAAGGAAGTCGCCGGACGGCCTACCAACCGCGCCAGATCACTCGCGCGCTGGCCGTCCTGTTCAAACAGCGCCCGCAGAATGTAGGCTTCGATGACTTCGAGATTCAGTTCAGCAAACACTGAATTGTAGATCGAGTCCACACTCCGGGCGGTATTTTCAAGATTAATCCACAGCGAATTTGAAAATTTTCCAGTTGTCACGGGGGTTCTCCTCACCTTCTATCAGACAGTCAATATAGACTATACTTTAGCTATCATCAGATAGTAATTAACGCCCTATAAGAAATCGGGCGGTAAAATCAAGACTGAAAATTAAATCGCACCTCGTTTCTCCCCACTCAAGACGCCGACTACTCCCTAACGGTTCCCGAATTGCCGGTAGTAGCCTCTTTAACACTTGTTAAGATAACACATATAACGCATTTGTTGAATAGTTTGATACGGGGAAAAAAGATATTCTGCTGTGAAACAAGACTAAATACCTATCGGAATTTACATTATTCCGAAAATTAGCTTATATTACTAACGATGGTGTAAGGGGTAGTGCTCAGACATAAAACAACAACTGCGATAAGCAAAGTGGGGAGCGGAAACCTTGTGCTTGCAGTATAAATAGCGGTGCTAACTTTTAACTCGTTTGATAGACCGGAGTGGCAGCCATGATAACTTATACAACCGCGCTGGCGCGCCTGACCCCTGACCACCTGCGCGGCTTTTTTGTCGGTTGGCCGCAGCCGCCCACGCCGGAAACCCATCTGCGGATTTTGCAGGGCAGCCGCTATGTGGTACTGGCGCGGGACGAGGACACCCGGAACGTCGTCGGTTTTATCACCGCCATCAGTGATGGTATTTCCGCCGCCTACATCCCCTATCTGGAAGTGCTGCCCGCCTACCAGGGCCAGGGCATCGGCTCCGAACTGGTGCGCTGGATGCTCAATCAGTTAACCCACCTGTATATGATTGATCTGATTTGTGATGACGACCTGATTCCCTTTTACGAACGGTTTGGTCTGCGCCCCTATCGGGCCATGATAAAACGCAACTATGACCGGCAGGCCGGGGAATAGCGGGGATGCCGCCCTGCACCCCACCGCCTTTCTGACCTCAAGACTTAATGCAATCCGCCCTCATTTTGCTTATACAATGGATTTAATAGCATTCATTTATACAGAAAGAGCAGCTATTATGCGTTACTTCCGGCTTGGTATTTTGGTCGCCGTGTTTAGTTGGCTGAGTTGGGCGGGCATGGTTACAGCCCAGGAGACATTCCAACCGGGGGATCACATCATTGTTCTCCCGATGGTCTTGTCTGTGCGCACCGCGCCCACGATGGACAGCCCCATTGTCACCGATTTATGGGGTGGCCTAGCTACGCGCGTCGTCGCCCTTAAAACCGACGATGCGGGCGCAACCTGGTTCTATCTTGAAAACAACGCTTTCGGCTGGGTTCCAGAAGTCTTGGACGGCCAGCCAACGCTCATACTTTATTCGGAAGACACCCTAATCGAGATGCTTGCCGAAGCAACCCAGACTATCGAAACCGATCCCGATAATGTGGATGCTTATATCCGGCGGGGCACGGTTTATTTCACGCAAAAACGCTATGCCGAGGCGATTGCCGACTACGAGCAAGCGATTGCGCTGCAACCTGACGACGCCCGTTTAAATGAATACGCGGGTATTGCTTATATGGATGAAGGTAATGATTATGCTAAGGCTGGTGATTATTTTCAGAAGGCGCTAGATGGCGGTTGGCGGCAAGCCGCAGCCTACCGTAACCTGGGGCTTACTTATAACTTTCGCTTTATGTATGCTGAGGCCGGTAAATATTTCCAGATGGCAATCGAAATTGCTCCCAAATGGGGTTTATTGCACGACTATCTAGGACACATTGCTTTCCGAAACCGCGACTTCCAACAGGCACAAAAGTATTACACGCAGGCGTTGGAACGTGATCCTTATTGTATTCCGGCTTATATTGGTCACGGATGGGTTGCCATGCAATCAGGAGATTATGAAGCAGCCCTGGATGACTATGCTAAAGCCAATTCAATTGATCCCTTTAACGGTGAAGTCTATGTTGTACGAGGATTATTGTATAGCGAAATCTATAGGGATTATGACCGCGCTCTAGCCGAATATAACCAGGCGATTGAAGTTGACCCGGATTGTGACTACGCTTACCAAAGTCGAGGCTACAATTACCTGGCTACCGGCAAACCCGAATTGGCAGTCCAGGATTTTAAACGTGCTTTACAATTAAAACCTTATAACGAAGATACGCGCTACAACCTGGCTACAACCTATGGAAAAGTTGGTTACTATCAAGATGCGCTTGCTAACTATACAATAGTGATTGATAAAGTGAATAACCGGCGCGGTAAATCGGCGCTCCTTTATCGCGCGCAAATTTATATCGCCCTGGGCGATTACGAAAATGCTTTAGGGGATATTGACCTGCACCTAAAGACTGCCTATTTAGCCAACAATGAACAATATTATAAGACAGTTGCTTATCTGTTACGTGGTTCTATCGAGTTAAACCGGGGGGATTACGCGACAGCAATCGAGGATTATCAAACCGCTTTTGACCTCCAAAGCGAATTTGCCACCGACTACTATTCCTGGGGCGGTGGTTATAGAATTACCCAGCAGCGCGAAACGCTCATCAGCGAACTGTACGGTAAAATCGGAGCCGATGAGGATAACGCCGATTTGTATGTGCAGTTAGGGCACGTTTGCATGGAATTTGGCCGTTGGAGCAAAGCGCTTGATGCTTATCAGCAAGCGCTGGAATTGCAGCCAAATCCCGATTTGCAGGCGTTTGTGGATACTTTCGCGGAACTCATCCAGTAAACGATTTCACGCCACACCGGATACTGGAACCCTTCAGGTAGACATTCGTTAGGGAGGGCCTGAAACCCTCCCCATATTTTCTTTGACTATAGACTAAAGACTAAAGACTAGAGACTGCTACTGACAGCTGTCGGGCAGCACAGGATTGTTCGGATCGGGCGGCGTGATGGTCACTTTGACCGCCACATTGGGATTAAACGCCTGGACAAACTCCTGAATGACGGTTTGCGTTTGCGCCTGTACCGCCTCCAGAATACCCTCTTCCAGGGCGCGATCCCGGAAGTTATGCACCGCGAACCGCCGCCCTTCCACCACCAATTCCGGCGCGCTGCGAGAAAACAATCCGGTATCCATCGAGGCGATGTACGACGCCTGCTCGTTCACAAAACAATCCTGCAACTGCGGCGGCGGCAGGCGAATCAGCAGTGTATCGCCGTCCTGGGTGAGGTTCTGCGCGGTAATCTGGCTGAGATCAATCCCGGCGTTGACATGCCCGACAGCCACCATCACCTGACGTTCGCCGTACAGCAGCTTGAGCGCATCCGGCATATCCCGTTCGCTCGTGACCATGCTCGAATAATTGTAACGCACGGTGGTTAGCTGCGAGACGTTATCAATGCTGTCCAGCACCGCTTGAATGCTGATCGTCACGGGCGCGTTAAACATATTCTGGACGCCCTTGATAATCCCATCCACCGTGACCGTCCCCATGAGCAGCAGCGCAACCACTGGCACAATCAGCACGACCAGACACCCCAGCGCGCCGATAACACCCCACCCGCAACCGGAGCAGCCCTGGCGTTCCGGGGGCAAACTGCCCGCATACGGTGACGGCAGCGCGGCGGGTGGGGGTGCGGGCGGCATTTCCGGCAGCGCCGCCGGAGGGGGCGGCGGCGTTCCAGTGGGGCGTTCCGGTTGGTTGTGCTGCGCCATGCCTAAATTCCCTCCCTGTTTCAACATTAAAACCGCCCAGCGCGGTTGGTTTGATATTATTGCTTTACGATAGGAAGGGCGTTAGTGTTGCGGGTTGCACCCATGAAC
>DATALK010000353.1:0-3426 GCA_036261085.1 Phototrophicaceae bacterium
CGCGGAGTACGAAAACTTTGTGTTCATCGGCGCGTACTTTCCCAACGGCGGACAGGATAACAGCCGGGTGCCGTTTAAAATGGCCTACAAAGCGGCCTTTCTCGCGTTTTGCGACCAACTACGCGCGGCAGGCAAATCGATTATCTTCTGCGGCGATGTGAACACCGCGCACCGCGACATTGATATTGCACGGCCCAAGGAAAACGCCAAAAGCACCGGTTTTTTGCCCGAAGAACGCGCCTGGATCGATGACGTGGTGCAGCACGGGTATGTGGATATTTTCCGCGACCTCAACCCGGATCGGGTGGGGGCGTATACCTGGTGGCCGTTCTGGAGTGGCGCACGGACACGGAATGTTGGCTGGCGCATTGACTACTTTTTCATCTCACCCGATCTTCGCCCACGTGTGCATGACGCTGCCATCCATCCTGATGTGCTGGGATCCGATCACTGTCCGGTAAGTCTGACGCTGGAATAGGTCCTTGACACCTATTGAATAAACGGCGATCATAATTTTCCGAATGAAATAATCGATGTTCAGCAGGGGGAACGGCCCGCGCCGCTATGACTTTACCCAACGATTCTCTCTCGCCAGACTTGAAACACCGCAATTTTCGCCACCTGGTTATGGATATTGCGTGGTTTGGATTAGGCATCCCGGCGACGGCGCGCTTTTTGTCCATCTACGCGATCCGGCTGGATGCGTCGGCTTTTTTGCTCAGCCTGATGACCTCACTGCCCGCTATTGCCGCCATGTTGAGTTCGATGTTCGCGGGGTGGTGGCGCAGCCGCTACGATACCACGGTTCAGGCGCAGTTCTGGCCCGGTTTTGGCTTCCGGCTCGTGTTTCTGCTGCCCGCTCTTACTCCTTTTTTCCCCGACGACTGGCAGCCCTACTGGTTGGTGATTGCCGTAACACTGCCCGCGCTTGCCCAGGGCGTGTCGTCGGTAACATGTCTGTCCTGATGCGTGAAGGCGTCGGGATCAAGTCCTTAGCCGCGCTCACCAGCCGCCGGTCATTGGTGTTTAACAGCATGTTTGGCATTGGCACGCTGCTGTTTGGTTTCTGGCTGCAAGAAGTGGCTTTCCCTCTCAATTACCAATTGATGTTTATTGCCGCGTTTGGCCTGTCGTTGGTCAGTATGTGGCATGTGCAGCAGGTGCGCACCACCAGCAGTGAAGTGCGCGTCGCCGCCGGACAGCCGAAAGTCCGCCCCTGGAAGGTGCCCGCTTTCCAGCGTGTTGCCTTTGTGCTGATCACCACCCATGTCACGTTTTTTATGCTGGCGGCGATCATCCCGCTGCGGCTGGTTGATGAATTGGACGCAGGCGAAGAGTTTATGTCCTATTTTGGCGTGGCCGAACTGGCGGCGGCGGCGGCGATGGCGTTCATGGCGCGCCGTCTTCTCCACAAGCTGGGCAATCTACACACCATGTCGCTGGCGATGCTCGGAACGGCTCTGTCTGCCCTGATCCTGTGCCAGACTTCCAATCTGACAGTGACACTGGTCGCCAGTGCGCTGTCGGGCGGATCATGGGTATTGGTATCATTGGCCGCGTTTAATTTTTTCAGCGAGCACACGCCGCCCGAAAGCCTGACCTCCTATTCAACGCTGTTTAACCAGATCGTCTCGCTCAGTATTTTTGTCGGGCCGATGATCGGCAGCCAGTTGGATGGTGTGGGCCTCGAACTGACAACCATTCTGCTCATTGGGGCGCTTCTGCGCATGATCGCCGCCGGACTGACGCTGATCAATCCATTTGACCGGATACGCCGCCCGGCTTCTGCCGTGTAAACGAAACGTTTATGCACTGCCAAGATAGTTCTTATGCAGCGTTGAGGTGATTCTTATATGCGTATGGCATGCTATCCGCATCATACACAACAAGGAGCACCTGAGATGATGAGATTAGCAACCCCCGACGCGCGCCCGGCTATGGATGTACTCGAAAGTGAACACGGCTTTACGGTCCGTGTGGAAGTTCCCGGTATCGCGCCGGAAAAACTCGATGTGCAGGTGGATGGTGATTTGCTGACCATTCGCGGTGAGATGGACCAGCCCGCCGACGGCGAACGCTACCACTACCGCGAACGCCGCGCCGGAAGCTTTAAGCGCACGCTTCGTTTGGCCGATACGCTGGACACACAGGCTATCCAGGCCACCTATCAGAACGGCCTGCTGACTCTTGATTTGCCCAAGACTCCCAAAATCGAGCCGAAGCGGATTGAGGTCAAAATCCAATAAGCGGTTACTCTGAGAATCAGAACGCCGGGGTTGTGATCCCGGCGTTTTTGGTGCTGATGCGGTAGTATGCCCCTGATTACCACAACTCGATACCAATGATAAGCCCTATTGGACTTCCGCTCGTTTTCTTTGAAATTGAGTCAAGCATCTCCCCTAGCACGCTGAAAAGATCGTCTTTAGGCACTTCTCGTTTCTCTCTGGCATCGGACTCGTTGGGGTTTAGGGGAGTCAAAAATAGCCTGATGTTCGTGGTCCAGGCTTCGAGAAACTCTCTAAGCTCTTCCTTGAAGGTTTCTTCCCTGCGATCATATTCTTTTTGGGCTTCGCTTTCACCACGAATTGGGTAGCAGGTGAGGAGGACAACCTTTTCCTTTGAGGGTAGAATTTTATCAAGAGAGCACAGCGCGCAACCTGCCAGCCGGCCCCATTTCGACGCATCAAAAGGGAATATGACGCTTTTGGCCTGTTGGATCATAGCCTTTTTGACGAGATGCTCTCTTGGCGAAGTCGTATAAAGAACACAGTCCCTAAATCCATTCACCCCTACAACTGCCATTGAATATTCATAGGCAGCGACGGCTACTTCGGCCCCTTCGGCAAAATCTTTCCGGCTCTCGCGGACACGCCCCCCTGTGAAATACCAATTGGGATGGGCTTCTTCGGCCTGCTTTTGAACGGCGGGAAGTATGCCGAGATGATTCGTCATCACCACCGAAACGGTTGAGCGCCTTTCTCTCGAATCACGAAATATTCTTTCAAGCGCAAAAATATTCGTGGTTCCACCGTCCACGGCAACCGCCTCTTCACAGGCATTTTCTCTCAGATAATAGGCCGTGTATAAACCGATACATTGCTTTTCAATTTCAAATTTTCTGCCGCGCTCATCATAATTATCGATTGGAAACTGCTCTTTGACCGCTTTAACCAGTTCCGACATGCCCGATTTATATTGGGGACTGCGCATGTCAATATAATCTGTGGTTTTAAGGCATAACGGTATAGCTTCTTTTGGATCGCCATCAACTAAAACAGGAAATACAGGCAAATTTATATCTATCGCGGTGTTGACCTCTGCGATAACCCATTTGGAGTGCGCGGCATTGGGCGACAGCACAACGACCATACAAATCGCCTTTTCTATTTTGTCTCGAATCGTCTTGTCCCAGAGCGGATCGCCTTT
>DATALK010000355.1:0-5834 GCA_036261085.1 Phototrophicaceae bacterium
GGAGACTGCCGTCATTCCACATCATCAGCCTGTTTGTATCCTCATCCTCTATAAAAAAAGGATTGGCGATCCGCCGAGGATAGACAGAAGCGATATTGGGTATCCGGCATTTTCTCACGACAAAGCTGCTCGGATGAAACCACATTAGAAGACGGAACAATAACACCCTGGTCAATATCCCAGGTTGCGACATCACCCAGAGTAATTTTTCGCCCGTCATCACTCCATGATAAGAGACAGGAACCTGGAAAAATTTCACATGACACTGACACAGTGAATGATTGCAGCAATTCAGGACTAGGCTGTTGAACATCCCAAATATTTAGAGCGAATTCTTCGGTTGCTGATCGGCTGAAACTGGCAACGCGCTTGCCATCAGGACTCCAGGCGACACCCGACACATCGCCACTATGAAAGAGTGTTTGCATTGGCTGGGGCAGCACGGACTGAGGCTGTCCAGGGGGTAAATAGGATATAACACGATCCGGCACAAAACCGGTACAGGTGCCAACATCATGGCACACACTGAGTTCTCGGCGCACGGTTCCATCAACGTTGAGTACCATAATCGAATATGGCCCACCACCGCCACCTGAAAAAAACGTGATCGGCCCACCCAGGAACCACCGACTGTCTTCTGACCATAAATATTGAGCGCCCAATCGCCCAGCGAACGTGGTATAGCTATGAAGCGGCCAGGTCAAAATATCACCGGTTTTCAGGTTCGTAAGGGCAATAGGTTTGAAATTTACCGCTTCCGCCTCAACAGCATAACTCCCGTCCGGTGACGGATTTAACAAGTTGAGGGAAGGGGCAATAGTTACGTTAAGAGGCTCAATCTTATAATCTGACAGATCGTAACGATAGACCTCTCCATCTAGGCTGATAAGAATTAAAGCTGTTTCATCATCAAGCCAATGGGCTTCTACGACTTTTGGTATTTCTTCGATCACATGATACTGCCGGGTAACGGGATTGAAGATCACTAGCCGTTCATCTTCGTTAGCAAAAACAGCGTATCGTCCATCCGGCGACCAGACCGGAAATTGGTCAAAATAGTCATGTACCGCTTCAACAGACTGAAATTCAGAGTCCAGCAGCGTAATTTCAGCGCGTTCCCAATCTAAGAGATACAAGGGTAGGTTCTCAGAAGATATATCATATAAATCCTCAGTAATCAGCGCATAAGTATGTTGAGGATTCCAATAGGCCCGGAAATCTCGTTCCCAATCCTGCTCATTTTCCCAAATAACCTGTTCAAGGCTAACAACATCTTCCATTGTCAGAGTCGCCAGATATGGGAAATAGTACAACAGACGCCCTCCGGCAAAAGATTGATAAGCCTTTGGCCGAGTCGAAAAATAATGTGTCTGCACTTCGCCATTCAGACTCAGAGTACTGATAATAGATGTTCCTGAAGTAGCCCAGGTTACAAAAACGTGAACGCCATCCAATGACCATTCAGCAGTGATCGTCTCATAACTTGCTGGCACATAGCTGGTATGTGCTAAGGTCGTTTCAGTTTCTACATCAACAATTGAGATTTGGACTTTTGATACTTGATTGGTTCGTGGTCGCTGTACTACCAGCAGAAAATCATCTACTGGCGACCAGGATAGAATATCAACTGGTTCCACTTCATCCAGCAGAGTTAAGCGTCGGCTCCCATCGGCAGTCATAATCCAGGCACAGTAAGACCCAGGCCCTCCTTCGCCCGGTTTAGCCCCACGCCACGCCACCCACTTTCCTGATGGTGACCACGCAAAATCGTCAATGGCGCTATAACCTTCCGGCATCAGGTTCTCGCCCAGGAGGCGGCTGTCCGTGCCGTCGGCGCGTTCGATGACGAAGCCGTTGACCGTCTCATTATAGTAGTAGATGTATGGCGGTTCTGACTGTCCACGCGCTGGCAGCGGCCCAAACAGGAAACCAAAACTCACCAATGTGATTGCAAGCCATTTCACAAGCGTCCTCCCCCTGGCTAAATTAATCCCGCCGGGCGCGATTTTGCCACGCCAATACGCGGCGTTCCAGCAACGCTACCAGCGTATACAACAGCCGCGCCATCCCGGTTAGCGTCAACACCGCCACCAGCACCAGCGGCGTATCATACTGGCTGCGCGCGAGGTTAATTAAAAACCCTAGTCCGGCATTGGCGCTCACAAATTCCCCCACCACTGCGCCAATTACGGCCAGGGTCGCGCTGATTTTCAGGCCGCTGATGAGTACCGGCATCGCCGCCGGGATTTCCAGCTTAGTGAACGTTTGCCAGCGGGTCGCCTGCATGGAACGCATCAGATCGCGCAGGGACAGCGGCACGCTCCGAATGCCGACGACGGTGTTCATCAACATCGGAAAAAAAACAATCAGGGCGCTGGTGACAATTTTGCTGGTTGGCCCGCTGCCAAACCAGATAATCAGCAGCGGCGCGTAAGCCACCACCGGTGTGGACTGGAAGGCCACGATCAGCGGCGACAGCACACTTTCCAGCGCCGAACTTTTGGCGATGCCATACCCCAGGGCCACAGCCGCCAGCAGACCCACGCCCAACCCCGCCAGGACTGCCGTCAAAGTGGTGGTCGCGTGTAACCACAGGGAACCATCCAGCAGCACTTTGGTAAATTTTTCCAGCACAGCCAGCGGCGCGGGAATGATAAAAGCCGGATAGAGTCTCAGCAGCACGACCATCTGCCAGGCCAGCAGCAGCAGGCCAAAGACCAGCAGCGGTATCATTTTCCGGCTCACCGACCAGACTGAACGAATGGATTTCGGCGCAGGTGTGACCAGTTGGCGCTTTAATGATTTGTGAAGGGTATCGGTTTGCATCAACAAAAAACCCCGCTGTTCACTACGGCAGAACAACAGGGCATCAATCAGCGGGTAATCACAACCGGAACAAAACACCTGTTTCGCGCGGCCATTTACCTCAGCATGTAAAAGCCCGGAACAAAGCTGTTCCGGCAATTACCCCTTCTTTCATCCAGACTGTTACTGTCGGCCCCGGAATTTCACCGGGTCCACCGTCCCTTGTAGGGGAAAGCACCAACCGCGCTCGTTTATAAGTGGCGCAAAAGCGATTGGTGGCGCGGGTCGCGGGCTGGCATTGCTGCTTACCGCCGATCGGGAATTTCACCCTGCCCTGAAGGTCTGCTTATTCAATTAGTGAAATCAGTATACACGATTTCGATTTAGATTTCAAAAGAGTCTGATGACGTTTGTCCTTCAATTTGCTCATTTTCGGCTCTTGCCAGCGTGAACAGAAAATGTCCGCCGGTGGCCTGGCTGCGGCCTAACGTCCAGATGCGCCCGCCATGTGCCTCAACAATATGTTTGCAAATTGCCAGCCCCAGGCCCGTCCCCTCGCCGCCCGAACGCGAAGCATCCACCTGATAAAAACGCTCAAACACCCGGTCTACCTGATCGTCCGGCACACCGGGGCCTTCATCCAACACTTCGACCTTAACTTCGTCGTCATTAACCGCTGCGCGAATCGTAATGGTGGTTCCCGGCGGCGACCACTTGATCGCGTTATGGATCAAATTGAGCAAAACCCGGTGAATTTGATCGGCATCACATAACACCTGCACCCGCTTCGGAATATCCGTGACAAATTTCAGGTCTTTGGCCGCGCTCTGGTCATCCATGCGTTCGACAGCATCTCGTACCAGTTTGCGCAACGGCACATCCACCATGCGGAAAATCGCCTGCCCCGACTCAATCATGGATAAGTCCAGCATTTCCTGCATAATCCACAAGAGGGAATCCGTTTCGCGGGCGATGGCTTGCAGCGATGAAATACTGCGTTTGCGTTTCGGCTTTTCATCTTCGTGGAACAGGCTGTCAATAATGAGCCGAATGTTGGCGATGGGATGCCGCAGTTCATGGGAAACATTGGCGATCATCTCCCGGCGGGCGCGGTTGAGCCGCACCAATTCAGTGACATCTTGCAGCGCTAACCCGACAAAAATAGCACCTTCCTGGCGCACCACCTGCGCTCGAACCCGGTAAGCGCGATTATTGATAAAAACCTGTTCCTCAAAATCCGATTCCTGATATTCGAGCGTATCCCGCACCACGGATTCCAGTTCGGGAGAATGGGTTACGTCAATTAAACCGCTGCCAATTGGTTCCTGATGCTCAAACAAGGCTTTGGCACTGGTATTCAGCGCCAGCACCCGACAGTCCTGATCCAGGACCAGCAAGGCTTCATATGAGGAATTGGCAAGCATTAACAGCAACGCCTCACGGAGTGCGGGTTCGCGTTCCTGATTATCCATACCTACCCCTCGAACCGGTAGCCCACACCCCGAACGGTGACAATCCGCCGGGGACTGGAGGCGTCCTGTTCAATCTTTTCGCGCAACCAGCGAATATGCACGTCAACCGTGCGTTTATCCACAAAATAATCGTACCCCCACACTTTAGTGAGGATTAGATCGCGTGACAGGACAACGCCGCGATTACGCATCAGTTCGGTCAGCAAGTCAAACTCCTTGTTGCTGAGTTTGATTTCCTCGCCGCCTTTAAATACCCGTCGTCCGGTCAGACTGACCTGTAAATCGTTGGAAGTCAATTCATCGCGCGGCACGGGACGATCCAACGCCCGCCGCATGACCGCGCGCACCCGTGCCAGGAATTCACCCAACGCAAAGGGTTTCACTACATAATCGTCCGCACCACTTTCCAGCCCGACAATTTTGTCCACTTCCGTGCCGCGCGCCGTCAGCATAATGATCGGAATATGGGTAGTGGTAGCATCCCGGCGCACAATCCGGCACAAACTGAGACCATCCAAACCGGGAAGCATAATATCCAACACAATCAGGTCAGGATGTTCGGAGCGGACTTTCTCCAGGCCGTCTTCACCATCGCCGGAAGTCACAACTGCAAAGCCCTCGTCGCGCAGTTTGTCAGCGAGATTATTGGCGAGGGTGATTTCATCTTCAATTACCAGGACTTTCTTCATGGAAAACCTACCTTAAAACAACGGTATCTACCGATGTTATCAAGGAATTATTAAATCATCTCAGTATTTCAATTAATTTCGGTTAATCTTTATAGGAGCGAACGTCTCCCAACGTGGTCGCCGCCCGAATCCCATTTCGAATGGCATCCGCCACCACTTCAGCAGCATACGCCCCAATCACATTGACATTTGCCGGGATCTGCCCGGTTGCCAGCGCGAACAGAGTATCACCATCAAACAAGGTATGCGCCGGACGCACCGCTCGCGCCAAACCATCCTGGGCCATCTGGGCCACTTTGTTAGTTTCCTCTTTCGTCAATCGTGCGTTGGTTGCAACCACACCAATCACAGTATTCTGGCTGGGAGGCGCATCAGTCATACGCGCCATCGAACGCATCACGGCCAGCATATTGGCAAAGGTTTTTCCATCTGGCGGCAACCGCATCCCCGCCATAATCTGGCCGTCAGTATCTATCACATCACCAATAGCATTGACAGCAATCAACGCGGCAACTATCAGCCCATCGCCTAAATCCACACTGGCCGAACCGATGCCACCTTTAGTTGCCAGGGCATTCCCCATCATCGCGCCTACTCGGCAGCCCGTTCCCGCGCCAACCGTCCCCTGCGACACCGGGGCAGCACTGGCCGTTTCACAAGCCGTGTAGCCCAGCGCCGCATCAGGCCGAATACCGGGCGCACCATAATCCAAATCCATCAAAATCGCCGCTGGGACAATTGGCACAACAAAATCAGTTCCAACCTTATACCCAACATGGTGTTCTTCCAGATACCTCATCACCCCATCCGCCGCCGCCAGTCCGTAAGCACTGCCGCCGGATAAAACCACCGCATTCACCGTCTGCAC
>DATALK010000362.1:0-1888 GCA_036261085.1 Phototrophicaceae bacterium
CAGGATAAACGCCCGTTGCGCGATGTGATGATCCGCGCCGTTAGAGATTTTTCGCTGGGGCGCTTCGGGCAAATGGCGGTGTAGGGGATGGCGCACCTGTTATTTCTGTCCTGGTGGTGGCCCTACCCGGCCAACAACGGCTCCAAACAACGTATTTACCAGCTATTACGCCAACTCAGCCGGGACGATACCGTCTCGCTGCTGTCCTTCGCGGAGGCCAACGACGCCACGCCGGAACGCATTGACCACCTGCGGCAGTTTTGTGCGCGGGTGGAAGCCATTCCCAAGCCGGAATACCAATCCACGACGCTGAAGGCCACCTTAGGCTATTTATCCCGCTGGCCGCGTTCGCTGGTGGATGTCTACAGCCCGGCGATGGCCGCTGCTATTGAGCGTCTCCAGCAGCAGACGCCGGTGGATTTTGTCATCGCGTCGGAACTGCAAACGCTGCGCTACCTGGAACTGCTGCCCCAGATTCCCAGTATTCTGGAAACGCCGGAATTGACCAGTTTTCATGACCGGGTGGCCCAAGCGCCAAGCAACCGGAGCCGCCTGCGGGCGCAGTTGACGTTAAGCAAACTCGAAAATACGCTGCGGACACTGCTCAATCGTGGCGTTGCCATGACCGTCGTTTCCGAAGTCGAACGTTATTATCTGCAACGCCTCGCGCCGCCGGATGGACAGATTGCCGTTGTACCCAACGGGGTTGATACCAACGCCAACCGTCCGAACCCGCACGCCATGCCGCCGCCGAACACGTTGATTTACAGCGGCGCTGTGACCTATGACGCGAACTATGACGCGGTGGATTATTTTATCCACGATGTTTGGCCGCTGGTGCTGAACCGCGTGCCGCAGGCGCGTTTCAGCGTCACGGGCAGCACCAGCCCCATTGATGTCAGCCATCTGGCGGCCCATCCGGGCGTGACGTTTACCGGCTATCTGCCGGAAGTGGCCCCCGTCCTGCAAAACACCTGGGCGTTAGTCGTACCGCTACGGATTGGCGGCGGCACCCGTCTGAAAATTCTGGAAGCGATGGCGCTGGGAGTGCCTGTTATCTCCACCCCCAAAGGCGCGGAAGGGCTGCATGTGCAGGATGGCAAAAACATTCTGCTGGCCGACAATCCGGCCCAGATGGCCGACACGATTTGTCACCTGTTTGCCGATCCCAGCCAGCGGGCGCGGCTGATCGAAAATGGGCGTCAACTCGTGGAGCAGGAGTACGACTGGAGCGTTATCAGCCGCCAGATGCAGCAGGTTATGGACAGGATGAAACGGTAGGGGTGGTTGGTCAACAGCCTGTAAACGTGTCCTTTTTAACAAACATTTATCGGTAGGAGTCGAGTATGGCTACAGAAGTTCGCGCGGTCAATTCCGTTCCCATTTCTGAACGACAGACCGGAGCATTATTCACCATCCGCGAGTGGGTTTATGTCGGTATTTTTGCTCTGGTCGTGTTAACCCTGACCGCGCTGCCGTATCTGTATGCTTATCGCACAGCGCCACCGGACAAACAATTCATGGGCGTGATGGTCAACATCCCCGACCATTTTCAGTATTTTTCGTGGCTGCGCGAGTCCCGGACTCAAATTCTCGTCCCCAACCAGCTCACGCCGGAAACCAGTACCCCCCTACTGTTTAACTTCCTGTGGTGGACTTTGGGGCGGGTGCAGGTGCTGACCGGCCTGAGTTACGACGCGCTCTACCAGATCACGCGCTGGCTGGCCGGAGCGTTCGTGATTTTTTCGACCTACTTTTTCTGCGGCATCATCTTTACCAGCCGCCCCAAACGCTGGCTGGCGTTTCTGGTGGGAACGTTGGGTTCCGGGCTGGGCTGGCTGTTGGTCGTGGAAAAAACCGTGCGCCGCCTGCCGGATGTGAACTCGCC
>DATALK010000384.1:0-1921 GCA_036261085.1 Phototrophicaceae bacterium
CCGAGGCCGAAATACCAGGAAGCTAATTCCAGGGCGCTGAGGAAAATCACCAGTGCCGCCAGCATAAACTGGGTTTCTAAAACGAGCCGCTGCCGCCCGCGCTGGAACAAATCTATCAGAACAAAAAAGAACAGAATATGAATCAGTTGCAACCAGAGGTTTTCAAACGCCATTCGCGGATCTGCACTCGCCAGCGCGGAGATTAACCAGACGACCAGCGCCGCCCCAATTGGCGCGTTTAACGGCGTCTGCGGTAGCCCCTGACGGCTGCGCAGTCGGTTGATGAGCCACAGTGTCAGCAGTCCGGTCAGCAGCAGGTGGTGGAACACGCGAATTGGGAAAATCAGCGTGTAATAGGCGCTCCCGCCCAGAAAGACCAGATAGATAGCGAGGAGAATGAAAGTTAATCGTCGTATCATTGTTTTGCCAGTGCAATAGCCGCGCTTTTCGCATTATATACCGGATGCCATCCGCCTGGTACTTGCGGCTAATTTTTTCTAGCCGTTTAGATTCAGTGTAGTCCGGCGCTGGCCTGCCAGTTAAAATGATGGTGATCGCTGGGCAACTCATCAGGATTGGCGCAATATGTCCATTTTATGGAAATCCGGCAGTGTTGTGGCACTGCTGTTGTCTTTAAGTGCCTGCCAGGTTTTTCAGACCACCGATGTTCAGGCCACGCGGCAGGCCGAAAATAGTTTGTATGTGGCCGAGGCCACCGCGATTGCTCAGACGGCCCAGGCGCACCGAGATACAATCCAGGTGACGGTGGCCGCCGCCGATACCCAGGTGGCGGAAGTAAACAGCGTCAATCAGCAGCTTTTGGCGACGGTGCGCGCGTTGGTTCCACCGACACCACAGCGGATTGTCGGGAATGCGCCGGAAGTTTCAGGTGATTTTACCGCGCCGGAGGTCATTGGAACGCCGTTGGGCGAGAGCGGCGCGGGTGGCAGTAATTTTATTAATACTGTAGTTTCGGCGAGTGTTCGCGCGTCGGATGGCTGCCCAACTTCCGCCCAGACCCAATTTTCGATCAACACGCCGGAGATTTATGTTAATACACAGGCGCTGAGTATCAGCGCCGGAACCGTGATGCGGGTCGAATGGTTTTATGACGGCGGGGTTGTCCTGGAAGATAGTTGGACGATTGCCACCGCTGCCACTAATTTCTGTCTGTGGTACTTTATCACCCCCGATGATGTCACCTTTCAGGCTGGGCAGTGGGCGGTGCGCTTGTCCGCCAATGGTACGGCCATTGAGCCGGAAGTGACTTTTGTCATGACGGAATGAGAATGGATCGCGGAATGAATTATTGGTGGAGACCCACACTTTGTGTTACCATACGGCCCCGGTAAGAGGTGTCAGTTGAAATTTCGTTGGCTGTTGATTTTATTCAGTTTTTTCATAACCGGAATGACGGCGCAGGCGCAGTCCATTCCGACGTTGACGCTTACCCCGACGCCAGAGACCAGTGTGGTGATCGCGCCCGATGTGTTTGTGCGCGGCGGCCCTGGTCGTCGTTACCCGGCGGTAGGGCGGTTGGTTGAAGGCCAACTTCTGACGCCCGTGAGCCGGAATGCCGCTGGTGATTGGGTGCTGATCCGTTACTATCGCAGCTTTGGCTGGATTCAGCGTGATCTGGCTTTCTGGCGCGAAGACATTATGGCGCTGCCGGAAATTGGCCCTGTTCTGACCCCGTCGCCGATCCCCGGACGGGTTTCCGCCACGCCGTTTTTTCCGACCTTTACTCCCACTGGTAATTGGGTGTGGACGGATGCGCGCAGTGTGTATGTGCGCGGCGGGCCAGGGCGGACTTATTTGCGTCTGGGCGATCTTTTCCCCGGCGATGTTGTTGAACCGGTTTCGCGGAATGAAGATACCACCTGGATTTTGATTCGTTTTCACGATGGCTTTGGCTGGATTG
>DATALK010000383.1:0-2048 GCA_036261085.1 Phototrophicaceae bacterium
TTTCAGTTCGGCGGTGGCGGCAATCTGCCGCGCCACGCCCACCAGCGGGTCTTCCGGCGGTTGGTAGCCATCCGAAGGCGGGAATAATGCTGGCCGCTGGATGTGCGGGTTATAGTACGGGCTGCCCGCTGTCAGACACACTAAACGGATGTCCAGTTCTTCCAGCAGATTTAAAAAGCGGTGCGTTTCGGTCAGGTCGTAATCGAGGCCAGTGCTGTCACCGCCGAAGGCATAGGGGTAAGTGCCATCGTAGGGTTCGGGTTCGCCCCGGCCATCCGCGCCGGGACGGAATGGCCGCCAATCAAAAGCGCTCAGGCGCACCCCCAGGTGCAGGCCGGGGACTTCCCGGCGAATGCCATCGGTGATTTCCCGCAGAAAACGGGTACGATTTTCAAAACTGCCGCCGTACTGGCCGGGGCGGTCTATCGCGCTCAGGAATTCATGCCCCAGGTAGCCGTGACAGTGTTTGATGTCCACAAAATCAAAACCGGCTTCGTGCGCCCGCGCCGCCGCGCGGATAAAGTCCTGAATCAACTGCTGGATTTCCGCATCCGTCATGAGTGGATAGTCGGCGGGCAGGCCGAACTTTTTATCCAGGAGTGGGTGATGGTAGAGGATATGGGGTTCCAGGCGTTTTTTGTCATTCGGGCGGGCAAAGCGGCCAGAGTGCGTCAACTGCAAGCCGATTAATAAGTTATCGGTGCGGCCAAAACGTTCCTGGTGCGCCTGGACGAGAGTCTGCCGTAAGGCCGCCATCGCGCCGCAGGTTTTTTCGTTCAACAGCAGTTGATTGGGGTTGGCACGGCCATCATGCCGCACGGCCACCGCTTCGCCGCCCCAGATGAGTTTCGCGCCGCTTTCGCCAAAGTGCCGCCAGCGGCGTTCGACCAGTTCTGTCGGCTGACCATCGGGCGCGGCGTCCCAGCCTTCCATCGGCAGCACGGCGAAGCGGTTGGTCAGCGTTTTTCCGGCGATGGTGTACGGCTGGGCCAACGGCGCGGCCTCGCCCGTCGCCAGGGTTTCGTCAAAGGGGAGTTTAATGCCCAGTTCGGCCAGATACGCCTGCAAATTTTCGGCGGTGCGCAGTTGGGCTACTCTTCGATCATCCATCATCTGGTCCTTTAGAACCGCCGCAGGTGGAAACCACCATCAACGTTAAAAACCTCGCCCGTCGAGAAAGGGAAATACCCTTCGGCCAGCGCGACCACCGCTTTGCCAATATCTTCCGGTTGCCCCCAGCGCCGGATGGGGGTCAAACCCTGGTTAATCAACTCGTCGTATTTGGCCGTGACGCCGCTGGTCATGTCGGTTTCGATGATGCCGGGGCGCACTTCGTAGACTGGGATGCCATAGGGCGAGAGCGCGTCGGCAAAGAGGGCCGTCATCATGGCAAAACCGGCTTTGGACAGGCAGTATTCGCTCCGGTTGGGGCTGCTGGTGTAGGCGCTGATTGAGCCAATGTTGATAATCAGCGGCTTGCCGGTGTACGCGGCGTTGTCCCGCTGGGCGATCAGTTGGCGGGCGACCAACTGTGTCAGGAAAAATGGCCCTTTGAGATTGGTCGCCATCACTTCATCGTAGCTGGCTTCGGTGGTTTGTAGCAGCTCAAGCCGCTGGCGCGGAGCCATACCCGCGTTGTTCACGAATAAATCAATCCGGCCATACTGCTCGACGATGTGCTGCACTAGAGTGCGGCGTTCGGCTTCCTGGCTGATGTCGGCGCGTAGCGCTGCCGCCGCGCCTCCCGTCTGCTGAATGGTTTGGACGGTTTCCTGGGCGGCCTCCTGATTGGCGCGATAGTTCACGATGGTGAACCAGCCGCAGCCGCTTAACGCCAGCGCGATGCCGCGCCCGATGCCGCGCCCCGCCCCGGTTATCAGGGCGACTCGTTGGTCAATCATCCTGCACCGCTTTGCTCAACGCTTCTAAAAAGAAGTAGTCGCCCCACATCACACTTTCATCCACGCCCAAGCCTTTACGCTGGTGGTACATGCCATGTTTAAGGATGCCTTCCCAACCGGGCGTTTCCGTCGCCAGGAATTCGGGTT
>DATALK010000386.1:0-11394 GCA_036261085.1 Phototrophicaceae bacterium
TGGCGTTTGCAGGTCGCCCAAGACGAATTGATCCGCCTTAATGAGGCCGGTGTGCCTGGGGGCGCCCAGCAGCGGGCGGATGGCCTGGTCTGGCTCTCGGGAGATGTTATCGTCCACAGCGAGTCTAACTACGGTTTACAGCGCATACCCCAAACCTATGACCAGGCCGCCTGGCATCCAACCTGCTTTACCCAGGACTGCCCGGCCGTCCTCGCCCTGGCAAACGGTTCGACCATTACGGTGCTGGGTTATCCACAAACATCAGCGGAGGACATACAATGAAACCGTCACACCTGTTTATCATCCTGGTTTGGCTGCTGTCCCTGGTAACAACCGTCCAAGCAGAAACCAGCCCAATGCCAACACTTAATCCGACGCGGCTGATTGCGGGAGAAAGTGCCGCCCAGCAACTGCAACTCGACGCCAGCGGAACCCAACTGCAAATCAATTATGCCGATGGCCGCACCCGGCTCATTGATCTAGACAGTGGTAAGGAAACGATCCAGGATGCCGTAACCATGTCGGCGGCGGGGATTACCGCCAGCGCCCAGGCGGAACAAATTACCCTCAATACCGCTGATTTTCGTCAGACGGCTGCCCCAGTACGAGAGCTGCTGCTCAATCCGCTGGGGACCCACCTGGCCGCCGCATTAACCGATAATACGTTCTTGTTGTATAACCTTCAGGACGAAGCTGACCCCGTGACGGTGCAAGCCGACGCCTCCGCCATGCTGTTTAATGCCAGTGGCGATGTTCTGGCTCTGGATAATCCCCACCTCAATCAGGTTATTTTGCTGGAAACCAGCGGCTTGAGTACCGTATTGCCTGGACAGAAGCCGTTCGCTTTCAGCCCGGATGGTCAATACCTGGCGCTGGCTAATGATGAAACAACCCTGACACTGCGCCGAATGGAAGATGTGCTGGCCCGTGAGGAAGAGGTGATCTGGGCCAGCTTGACCGGGCATTACGCGAAAATTACCGATGTGGCCTTTGCACCGGACAGCACGCTCATTGCCACCGCGAGTAGTGATGGAACGATTAGCCTTTGGGACGTTGAGCGCCGCCAGCAAACGCGCGTTTTTATGGGACATACCGCCGGAATCAATGCACTGGCCTTTTCGCCGGATGGCCTGTGGTTGGCCGCCGGTGATGCCGCCGGAACCTTAGGTTTGTGGGATGTGCTGTAAACCGTAGTTAGACTCGCTGTGGACGATCACATCTCCAGCGAGCGACACCAGACCATCAGCTCGCTGCTGGGCGCTCACCGGCACACCGGCCTCATTAAGGCGGGTCAATTCGTCTTGAGCGACCTGCAAATGCCAGACGCTCTGAGCATACCAGATGTCGAGGTTGTTATTATCCCAATGGGTCAGTGTGGGGACGCCCATATTAGGGTGGTTGGATAACAGTTGTTCACTCTGAACATCCCAGATTTGCAATTGTCCATAGAAGGCGGCGATTTGGTTGGAATCAGGCGACCAGACCACTTCAAAGGGGCTGTTCCCATGATAGAATTTAAAATCAGCCCAGTCGAATTCCAGACTGTGAATTAGAGTCCCATCTGTCGCGTGAATATTTAGTAAGGAAGTCTGGTTATAGAGATCAAAGGTCGGATCGGGATACGTGCCGTAAACAATCCGAGTCCCGTCGGGACTCCACCAGACCCCCGGACGGCGCCAGGGGTTATTGATCTGCGCCACCAGCGCCCCTGTCTGTCCATCAATGATCTGAAGCGGCCCATTCAGGACATCCAGCAGCAGTTGGGTCCCCTGGGAATTCCAGGCAATGGAGTTTAAGGCAGGGCCATTATGGCGCAGCACTTTTGTGACTGTACCGGAAAGTGTATCAAACAGCACAATACTGCCGTCTGCCCTGACCGCCAGCAACGACTCACCTTGCGGATGCCACGCCAGTTGGGTGACGGGCGGCATATGTTGACTCTGACTTGCCTGAATCGCGCCACTGGCTAAATCAATCACCCGGATGATGGCATCACTACCGATCACGGTCACCTGCTGCCGGTCAGCTGACCAGGCAAAGTATCCGCCGCCGACGCCTTCAAAGGTGCGTTGTACGGTGAGGGTGGTCGCTTCCAGCAGATACAGATTCTCACCCGCGCTGACCAGCAGCGATTGATCATCGTACCAGTCCATTTGAATGACTCTGGCCCTGGTCGGGTGGTTCCAGCGGGCCAGCGGCCAACCGGTGCGAATATTCCAGCGCCGGACCGACCCATCAAGGCTGCTGGTCAACACATCTTCCCCATCCCAGTACAGGGAGGTAATGCGGGCAGTATGGCCGATCAGGCTGGAAAACTGGGTATTAAAGCGATTCGCAAACCAGACCTGCGCTACAGTGGGATAATCGCCGACAGCCAGCGTGGTTGTGGCAACCCAGCGCTGATTCGGAGAATAAGCGATGAATTCAAAGCTGGGATTACCGCCACCCCAGGCCCGGATAAACTGACCGCTGACAGCGCTGTATTCCCGGATCCAGCCGGAGAAGTAAGTCGAGTCGCCCTGTTCAGCGGTAATAACGCGCTCACCACTGGGGTCAAAGGTGGCATCGGCCACCTGGGCCGCCGCCACCCGCGCCTGCGGCCTCCCCTGGGCATCATAAATGGTGCCGTTGGCTTCCACCATACGGCCATCGTCCGCAATATCCGCTGGATTCAGCCAGTTCAGCGATCCTGGCAGTTCCGTCACTTCCGTTAAAGCCGGGGTATAGTACGTATTGCTGTTGACACGGATCACATCTTCGACCCAACGAATGGTTTGCGCCTGGGGTTTGCCAAAATCGCCAGTCAAAGAGAGATACGACCACAAGGGTGACAGTTCGGCGAAGTTAATCTCGGCAATGGGCAGGTCGTAGACCGGTTCGCCCGGAGTTTCGGGCATGGCGCGCTCTAACTGGTCGCGGGCTTCCAATCCCCAGAGAATAACCTGTCCATTCGAGTCGGAAGAGACAAAAACATAACGACAATCTGCCATTTCCCCGTAATCACACGCCGGGTTCCAGGACATACTGGTGATGCTACCCTGATGGCCGCGCAGGATGCCCAGACGGCGCTGCGCTGGGACATCATAAATAATGATCCCCCGGTTTTCCCCACCAATTGCTAACCGGCTGCGATCCTCATTCCAGAGCAGTAGGGGATTGTAATTGGCCGTGTAGGTCTGCAAGACCACTGCTCCGGTTTCAGTGTCATAGATATACAGAATGCCCTGTTCATTCTGAAGCAGAGTCAGCGTTAAATCAGCCGTATATCTCAGCGCGCCGTCCGGGGCGGGAACCGTCACATAAAGCTGTTTGCCAGTGAAGGGATCAAAGGTTTTAAAGCGGCGATCCGTATCATAAGTATAAAGGAAGTGGCCCTCTGGCCCGAACCAAACTTTGCGCCATTCCCACACGTTGATCCCCTCTAGTGGAATCGGGGTTTCCGGTTCGCGCAGGTTGATAATCTCGTCATCACCAACTCCCATAAAGTAGGTATTGCGGCGGATGTTGAAGGCGCGACTCTCGCTCTCGATGATTTTGGCGTCAGGCATGTCATAAATCCAGGCGGTTTGCAGGCCCAGATACACCCGCTCATCCAACCGTTCCCCGGTTTCGGTATCCCACAGGACATACCGCTCATCCGGGGGTTCCTCATCTTCATATTCTGGTGTATCCGGGTATTCGATGTCCGTTTCTCGGGTAATGGCGAGTTTTCGTTCTGGCAGCCATTGCAGCAAGATCCAATCATAGGGTGGTTTGTTATAGTCAAAAACCAGTTTATCCGGCACCAAAAAATCGGGACAATAATGGCGTGATGAAAGGGTACAGGTGGGGAATGTCGGCGGCTGATAGTAATCAAGCCGCGGCGTAGGTTCATTCGATTGGCTGAGATATTCTGGGTATTCGCCGGAAACATCCCACAACCCACCCGCCGCCACGAGGCTAATACCATCGTCCAGCAGGACGGTCTGCTGGGTTGCGCCAATATAAGCGGGTAAATCCGCCACTAACTGACCACTTTGCACATCGAAAATCTGCAAAATATTGCCATAAGAGGTGGCAAACCGCGTACTATCCGGCGACCACGAGGTATATTCAACCCCCAGTCCCCCATCAGCGGAACGTCCCGCTGTCAGGAGGTTTCCGGTCTCGGTGTCAAACATCACCATGCCAACATTAGACCAGGAGCGCTTATCGGGTTCGACGGCAGCGGCAGTGGTACGGCTCATGTTCGTGGCGACAAAACGCCCATCTGGGCTGATACTCACATAGGCACCAGACTCGTAGATATAGTCTGTGCTGGGGATGGTGTATCTTTGAACAACCGTACCGGTAACAGCGTCCAGCTTAACGAGTACACGCGGCCAGGGGTAGTGGGGATCGTGATCCAGCGGTACTGGCTCAGGGTTGCCGGAGATAAAGAACCAACGGCCATCCCGTGTCCACTTAAAATCGGCAATTTGGGCGAAATCGTGGACACGAACAACGTTATTGGTCAGTACATTGACCATAACAATGGTTTCACCGGCAGCGACGGCGATCACCTGACTATCGGGACTCCACTGCACGGGAGCATTTTCACTGATGAGTTCGGTTAGTTCGATTCGTACCTGGGCGGCCTGCACATCCCAAACTTGTAACACTGGCCCGCTCCACACCGCGAGCAGGGAACTGTCTGGACTCCAGGAGGGGGCAACTGTTGTATTTACCCCTAAAATTGCTTCCCATTGCTGGGTATCGTGGACGATCAAGCCCTGAGCTTCGATCATGGCGACATAACGCATATCCGGGCTGAAAAGTACGCGCGGGTCTGGTGTAACCCCTAATCGTCGTTCCGCCTGAAGGACTAAATCTGCATTATAGAATTGAAAACCGCGCTCACTCACCGCCGCCAGTTGCCCGGTCACGGGCGACCAGTACACGGATTGCAGGCTGCCGTAACCAAAACTGGCAACCGGCACTACCCTTTGCCAGGGTGAAGCGGGTTCTTCCTGGGCGGTTAACTGGATTGTCCAGAGCAAAAGGAATCCGATGATAAAACCAACACGAATTACAGGAATTTTCATAAGATTTGGCGCAGGAAATCACCTGTTTTAACGGGTGGAAAAATGCGCGCTCGCCCCCTTCTCGATATTGAAACTTTTACCTATTTGTGCTATTTTGGGCATATGAAACTGATTGCTCAGGTCAAACTTCAGCCGACAGCAGAACAACGGCAGTACCTTTTGCAAACGCTGGAACAGGCGAACGCCTTGTGTGACCAGATCAGCGCCTATGCTTGGGAAAACAAGACGTTTCGCAGTTTCGCGTTGCATCAGGCGTTGTACCATCCGCTGCGCGCCGCGTCGGACTTGTCGGCTCAGGTGGTCGTGCGTTTGTTCGCCAAAGTGGCGGATGCCTACAAGAAAGACAAAAAGACACAGCGCCATTTCCGGCCACATGGGGCGATTGCCTACGATGACCGGATTCTGACGTGGTACACCGACAAACAACGGGTATCGATCTGGTCGGTTGGCGGACGGTTGAACATCCCGTACCAGTGCGGCCAGCGCCAGCGTGAACTGCTGGCCTACCGCAAGGGTGAAAGCGATCTGGTCTACAGTAAGACAAAAGATGCTTTCTACCTGTTGGCGGTGTGTGACATTCCCGACCCCACCGAACAGGAAACCGATACGGCGCTTGGGGTTGACCTGGGTAGAATCAATATTGCGGTTGACAGCGATGGTGAAATGTTCAGCAGCCTGGGAATAGAAGTCAACCGTCATAAACACGCGCAACTGCGCCGCCGACTGCAAAAACGCGGCTCGAAGTCGGCCAAGCGCCACCTCAAAAAACTGTCCGGCAAACAACGCCGGTTCCAACGAGATGTCAACCACTGCATCTCGAAGCGACTCGTTCAGAAGGCCGAACGCACAGGGCGAAGTATCCGCCTTGAAGACCTCAAGGGGATTAATCGCCGGACGAGGGTTAAGGGCAAGGAAGAACGAGCCAAACAGCACAATTGGAGCTTCCACCAACTGCGGATGTTTGTCAGCTACAAAGCCCGACTGTATGGCGTGAAGGTCGAGTACGTTGACCCACGCTATACGTCGCAAAGGTGCTTTGTCTGTGGACACATCGCTAAAGAAAATCGCCGCTCCCAATCCGAATTCCTCTGTGCTGTCTGCGGACATACGGCTCACGCCGATGTCAACGCTGCTCTAAACATTGCTTGTTGGGCGTCAGTCAATGCGCCTATTGTCTCGGATGCACCCGCCATCAATGCTGTTGTCACCGAAGCGGCAGGTGTAGCGCCAGGGACAAGCCCGCCGCTTTAGCGGCTGGTCGTTGACAGGTGAATACTTTCGGCTGGATTAATGCAGGCGCAAATGAATGGGTTAAGGCTTTAAGCTAACCTTACCAATGAGGATGACAACCAAGCTGTACGGCCAACCTCCGCTCAGGGTACGATTTCAACACTACGCACTATGGATGGTCACCGAAGGGTTGTCCGATGCGTGATCGTGGCTATAGTCGCGGAATAGTTAGCCGCACCGTGAAGGCAATGTCAGTAACATAGGCAATGGGTCGTTATGACCCATCGCCTATGCCCAATCTGATTGCCTCTCGCCAATGAGGGGCGAATTTTAGTTGGCGGGTAACACGGTAAACTGCTCCCCGGAACCGCGACCATAAACTTCGGGGAAGTAGAATTCCTGACCAGTGGTCGGAATTACATTGTAAACGCCGGGAACAGCCGCCCGCACATAATACCGGTATTCATAGGTTCCGCTCGGCAGATAACCGCTGGTGAGCACCGTTTTTTCGTCGTGGAATTCCACCTGGCTGAACCACCACCACCCCCAACCATACCGGAAGGTATCGGTTCGGCTTAAATCGGGGCGTGTGCCAATTTGCTGGTTAATCTTAAAAGCCGAATTGATGGCTTCTGTTCCCGCCGGGATCGGGTCTTCGATGGCAACATAATAGAGGCTGGATGGCGCAACAATCAGCAAATGGACTTCAATAATGTCGCCCACGCGCGCTGCCTGAATCGGGGTGTTTTCTCCTGGCCGCGTGTACTGCCGCTCCAGAATAATTCCCCGATCCAGCGGCCCAATTGCCGGTACGGGTAGCCAGGCATTCAAGTGAGCCGTGTAATACAAAGCCCCATTGTTGTCACTCTGTTCGATCACCAACGCATTGGCCTGCGCCTGGAGCAGGTCTTTGACCTGCACTTTCAAATCAATCGGCTGCGTGACATTCGCCTGCGTGATCGCTCCCTCCGCCAGCGAGACATCGTTCAGCGAAACACTATATTCATAATCGGGGTTCAATTCGCCGGTCTGTTTCATCCAGTCAGTTAGTCCCATCACGGCCCAGGCGGTTTCCTGGGTGGTTTCCCAATGCCAGGTGGTGCGCTTCGTCACTAACCAGCGGACGATATTCGGTATCAGCGCGCTTTTGGGACGCAGTTGAACCAGCGTTTTGAGAGCCAAAGCGGTGGTACGGGTATCTGTTGTCCAGTTCCAATAATCGGCCTCGGTCTCGGCCCAATAGGTTCCGGTGGCGCTGCGGCTGGAGATTGCGAGCAAATCTGACAGCAGCGTTTCCGCCCGCAGATCGTCAGGCCGAATCAGATGGAAGGTCATCGCCAGAAACGCCCGTGCATCCAGATTCAGCCGGTCACGAATCTCGTACAGATTGGCCGAACGGGCAACATCGGGTACACCCGAAAGCGCCAAAGCATAGAGAACAAATGCCTGCCGGTTGAGCTGCCAGGTGGGTGTCTCCAAACTGGGGATAACGAAGGTCGTTTGCAAAAAGGTTTGCGCCCGCTCCATGACCCCAGACGTAATCGGATACCCTTGCTGGCGGGCCTCAAACAAGCCGATGAGAGCATAAGCGGTGGTCAGGGGATTACTGGGTTCATTCTCAAACCACCCCCAGCCACCATCCGTTTTTTGTTGTTGATACAGCCGCTGCAAAGCAAAATTGATATTTCGATCCAGACCGGGTTTGAGGCTCGATACATCTACCCCCAGTTCTTTCAGCGCCCGGTAAGTCATGATGTTCGGCAAAAAGCGGCTGACCGTCTGCTCGATACACTGATAAGGATAGTTTTCGAGGTAGGTTAAGCCCGACATCGTCGTGACGGCCAGGGAGGGTTCCAGATGAATATCGAGATTGCCCTGAGTCACATTCATGGCCGCCGGGAGGCTGATGGTTTCGGTAATCTGCCCGCCATCCTGTAACATTCCGGCAGTGCCAACCGTTTCTTGAGCCTCGTAACGATAAACGGGGAGCAGGTGTTTTTCCCCTTGCCCCAAAGCGGGACGAGCCGCATCCTGATATTGTCCAGCATCCGCATAAAAGACCAGTTCAACCATCGTCACATCCGTTACAGTGGCCGCCCACTGCACCAGGCGCTGGCCGTTCGCGGGTATCGTGATCGTCTGGGTTAAATCGTCCGCCACCGTTAACCCGCTGGACTGTAACGCGACTTCGACCTCCAATGCGGCGTCCGTATTGTTGTTCACCAGCGCGCCGAGCGCAACCTGATCGTCAACCACAAAGAAACGGGGTGTCACCGGGCGGACAATCAGGGGGCGCGTGCTGACCAGATCATGCGTTCCCTGTCCAACCAACAGCACCCCATCTTCACCTTTAGTAACAGCGCGGGCGTCCAAATGCCAGGTGGTCAGATTATCCGGTAATGTCACCTCAAAGGTGGCTTTTCCGGTTGCGTCCGTTACCAAAACGGGATTCCAATAGGGGGTATCAATAAACTTTTCGCGGATTTCCATAACACCTAATTGGCCGCCGCCACCCCCGCCACCTTTTAAAATATCCATTGCTCGCTGCGTTAATTGATCGGCGTTTATGGTCAGCGGTGTGCCGGTACGAACCCCAATGCCTTGCAGGCGGTAAAAGAAGTCCAGCAGCGTTGGCGTCTGTGAGTCAACCAGGGCCAGCGCCGCCCGATCCGTGATCCCGACGCCAATTTCCGCCTGAACGGGCTTCCCAGCATAATCTGTCGTTTGAATGGCGTAACGAACGGTATCACCGGGCTGTGCCTGGGCCTGATCCGCCGTGATGTGGAGGTTGAGTTGTTTACGAGTGGTTTCGACTTTGAGTTGAATTAACCCCATCCGAAACGCCGGAACCGGATTGTATTCATCCACGCCTTTGACCAGCATCACGCTGACAAACACATTGGGGGCATAGTCGGGCACAATGGGCAGCCGATAGACATAAGAATTGGAGTCCATCGTCACCACTTCACTCTGCATCACCCCCGCTCGTTCGACGGTAATGAGTGCCTGAGTTCGACCCTGGAACGGGGAGGCAATCAGAATCTCAGCCGTATCCCCAATGGCATAATCATCTTTATCAGCGATCAGTTCGATGCGATTACTGTTTTCCTGTCGCCAGGAAATGTATTCTTTCCCACTGACCCAGAAGGAGGTGGCGCTGCGGATTGGGTTTCCTTGGGTATCACGGGTAGAAAGACGCGCGACAAAGATACCCGCATTTGCCGGAGTGAACTGGAAAACGGCCTGGCCCTCGGCGTTGGTGGTCACAGCGCCGGTGGTGACGGGAATTTCCTCCACTTCCCAGGTCCAGGTTTTGTGCCCGTAGACATCCACTTCCTGCACACTACGCCAGCGCCGTTCAACGACTTCAACCGCAACGGATTGGTTCGCAACCGGATTGCTGTACCAGTCCACTGCAATTAACTGAACGGTACTGGCTTCTCCGGCATAACTGATATAACGCTCCGAGCGTGCCCCTAGATAGATCAGCCCACTATGTACCAGCACAGCCGTGCGCGCCGAAACATTCTGGCCGTTTTCATTCTGCACCGTCGCTTCAATCTGGTAACGCTGGCTGTAAGGCCGCTCGCTCAAATCTGCCGGAAGCTCAAACTGGAATTGGCCGTCCTCATCGGTTTCGCCCTGGCCGCCCCCAATCGCGGCCTCGTAACGCTGAGGATCGGCCTCGATATTGTAATCAGTGAAGTTGTAGCGCCCCTTGCCAGTATAGTGGAAGTAAGCCGGACTGGAGATGACTTTATAGTGAACCTGGGCATTGCTAATCGCGCCGCCGGAATAATACTGACTGTTGACCTGGACACGGATGGTATCCCCATTAGCGACCTGATCGTTCTGGGCGGTGGTTTCTACTTCAAATTCGGGCAGGCGATATTCGGCGACGGAAAAGCCGGTATTACCCTGACCCCCATAGGCATCACTGGTGCCGCTGGGCAGTGCCACACGCAGAAAATAATAACCCAGGGGCGCATCCGTCTCTAACTCGAATTCGCCGCTGATCGTGCCAAACGGGGTCACGGGAATTTCCTGGCTGTAAACGATATTCCCTTTGCTATCCGTAATTTGAACCGGAACAGCCGCCAAGCGGGGTAGTTGATACGTGACATCGTCTTTACTACGAATAATCGAACGGAAATATACCGGTTGGCCGGGACGGTAAACCGGGCGATCCGTATAGGTGTAAATCCGATAGTTGTCCGGGCCAAAAGCCGTCTGCTGTTCGAACCAGCCCGGATCAATCCCATCCGCCCAGTTGGTAGCGCCCATACCAAAATGATTTTCCGTTTTGAGAACCGCAATCCGGTTCTCACTCACCAAGGATTGGTAGGCCGGGGGAACGGCCACTGTCATGAACCCGTCAGCATCCGTGTGACCGGACGCGATGACCTGTTGATTGAGGCCATAAATGAAGATCGGCGCGGCGGTAATTGGCACACCGGTTTTGATGTCGGTAGCCCATACCCACACCCGATTCAGTGAGGCTTTGACCGTCAGATTAGCACTCATCACCATCAGAAAATGGTGATCACGGTTGTTCACCTTGCCATCTTTGGCCGCAGTCAGCCGAAGGGAGTAGACGCCTGCGAGCAGCGGGCCATCATCACCTAAATTCAGAAACTCCGGGTAATACTGGTTGAGTGGATCGGCCAAAGGCCGCACGCGAGAATAAAGCAGGTCTTTCTCATAGAGTGCGGGTTTCGTGTCCTCGACATTCGGCCACCCTTGCAATAAATGGATAAAATCATTAACCCGTAAGCGGTATAACTGCACACCAAGCTGATTTAAATTGACGTGATTGATATAAAAACCGGTGTTGGAGCTGTAAGCGCTGTAGAAGCTGTAGTAATTGGGAATATTTGACCAGAAACCAGGGGACATGGGCGGTGTGGTAAACTCATAGGTCAGCCCTTTAGCTAACACTGTACCATAAATATCTTTCAGCCCCGGCGCAATTCTGACCGTATAACGGGTGCTGGCTTTTGTGGGAAACATAACGGAATAACAGCTAAAACTATAAAAATCCTCACGCTGCTCCGGTTCTGGCTCAATGGTGATTTTGCCCTCAAAGGAGTCTTCATCCATT
>DATALK010000393.1:0-1686 GCA_036261085.1 Phototrophicaceae bacterium
GCTAATGGCGTTCCAGTATCTCGGCAACAGTCTCGCTGCCGGAAAACGCCTGTTTGAAATCGTGGATGCTGAACCAACCATCACGACCCCGGCCTCTGAATCAGCAACTACCGATTACACCCTAGCCTTTAATCACCTCTCGTTCCGCTACAACCCCGCTGAACCGCTCGCCCTGGCGGATGTCACCTTTACCCTGCCACCCGGCCAGCACATCGCTCTGGTTGGCCCTAGCGGCGCGGGTAAATCCACACTGGTTAATCTGCTGCTGCGCTTTTGGGATGTCGAACCGGGACAAATTCATCTCGGCGGGCGAGATATTCGAGACTTCGATCCCGAATATATCCGCAGCCGAATTGCAGTAGTCTCGCAAAACACCTACTTATTTAACACCACGATTCGGGAAAATCTGCTCATCGGGTGGCGTGGTGCAACCGACGAGGAAATGATTCAAGCCGCGCAGCAGGCCCAAATTCACGACTTTATCCTCTCGCTGCCGGATGGTTATGATACCTGGGTGGGGGAACACGGGCTGCGCCTCAGCGGCGGCCAGCGCCAGCGGATCGCCATCGCCCGCGCCCTGCTAAAAAATGCGCCGATACTGATTCTGGACGAGGCCACCGCCAACCTGGACGCCGTGACCGAACACGAAGTGCTGAACGCCATAAAAGCGCTCATGCAAGGTCGCACTACGCTGATGATTACCCACCGTCTCACCGGTTTGGAAACGATGGATACTATCCTGGTTCTACAGAACGGCCAGATTGTTGAACGCGGAATCCACGCGGACTTGCTGGCAAGTGCGGGTCTGTATCGTCAGATGTGGGAACACCAACGCCGGAGCCTCTAACTCCTTCCACTCAAGGCATCAAGATCGCCAGCAGAATGCTTAAACTGATGATACTTGCCAGAGTACCAACCAGAGTCACCGAAGCCGTAAACTCGGTGTCGCTGTTAAATTGAGCCGCCAGGGCATTTGCCAGCACCGCCGTTGGCATACTCGATTCAACCACCGCAACCTGGAAGGTCACACCCGTTAAACCCAACAGGGCCGCCAGCGGAAACGCAATCAGCGGAGCCAGCACCAACCGCACGCCCACCGCCAGCAGCAGCGGTTTCCAGCGCACCTTAAGCGACACCTCAGACAACTTGATACCCAACAGTGCTGGCCTTTACTGGGATTACGCAGTCTAACCTGCAAGGGAATGAGGTGTTGGGGATCGCGGGCGTGGCCCTGGGGATCGCCCTTGCGATGTCGCTGATTGGCCTGGGATTGTCGCGGATGCTGGGCTTTGAGCGCCGGTTGGAGAGCGCTTTTCTCATCAGCATTATTATGATGAACGCCGCTAATTATGGGATTCCCTTGAATGAATTTGCGTTTGGGCCGGAAGGTAAACAGCGGGCGATTATTTATTACTCCATGTCGGTGATGATTGGCAGCATTCTCGGCGTCTTTTTTGCTTCGCGCGGGCAGGCGACGGTCAAAGAGGCGGTCATGAATGTGCTGAAAGTGCCGATTACCTATGCCGTAATCGCCGGTTTGATGGTGACACTGGCGGGCATCCCCGTTCCCCTGCCGCTGGAACGCTCGATTAATGTCCTCTCCCAGGGGTCGGTTCCCTGTATGTTGGCGCTGTAATCGGTAGTTGCTGATTCAGAGGCCGGGGTCGTGATGGTTGGTTCAGCATC
>DATALK010000396.1:0-1733 GCA_036261085.1 Phototrophicaceae bacterium
CCGCCGAGGGTATCACTGTCATCCGCCGTCAATTCCACTTCCAGCAGTTCGCTGAAATCATCCAGATTCATACTGGCGTCCACGAGATATTCATCCGGCCCTTTTTGCACATAGTCGGCTTCTTCATTGACATCGTATTCGTCCTGAATGTCACCGACAATTTCTTCCAGCAGGTCTTCAATCGTGACCAACCCCGCCGTACCGCCGTATTCGTCCACCACTACCGCCATATGAATGCGGCTGGCTTGCAGTTCTTTCAGCAGCACATCGCAGCGTTTGCTTTCCGGCACAAAAAAGGCTTTCCGCATAATGTCCTGAATCGGCTTTTGTTCGCCGGTGCGCCAGAGATTCAGCAGGTCTTTGGCGTACAGCAGCCCTTTAATGTTATCAATGCCGCCATCGTAAACGGGAACGCGGGAATGGCCGCTGCGAATAAAAATTTGCAGCGCCTCCTGAATCGTGGTTTCCAGATCAACGGCGATAATGTCAATGCGGGGAACCATGACCTCCCGCGCCAGGATTTCATTAAATTCAAGGACGGAGTAAATCATCTCCTTCTCTTGATTTTCAATCGTGCCTTCTTTTTCCCCGGCATCCAGCAGCGTCATGATTTCTTCTTCAGTATAGACATTGACCAGCGCGCCGCTGCCGAAGATTGACGCCAACGCCTTACTGAGCCACAGCATCAAACGGACAAGCGGGCTGAACAGCACAATCAACACCCGCATGGTGGGATGCACCCACCGCGCGATTTTGTCCGCCCGCGCCGCCCCAATGGACTCCGGCACAAGATCACCGAGAGTGAGCGTAATCAGCACCACCGGGATGAGCGTTAACACGTAAGCCACCGCCCGCGCGGTATTGGTATCCGCCACGTTCAGGTTTTGAGCTAACGGTTCGGCCAGGGCCACCGCCGTCAGCGCCGCGATAAAAAACTCCACAATTAACAAGCTGAGTTTGTAGGTGATATGCAGCTGCGGTGGAATATCGTTGCCCGCCTCGACTTGCTCCGGCAGGTAACTTTCGCGGCTGTTTGTGAGTGCGGCATAAGCCAGCGTGATCAGCCCGTGCAGGGTAATTAACCCCAGGAGCGGTATCAGGCTGGATAAACTGCCTTCGTCCAAGTTTGCTTTCCTTTGTCCAATCAGACTGCCCAAATATTAAATTGCCGCCCGTTAACGGCAAATTAAAAACGGTTTAACGCTGCTCGATGGCAGGTTAAAAATGCCGTCACAAATAACAAGTTTGATTACTTTGTGCTGGTTAGACCCAGGATCAGGGGGGTGGTCGGATGTGTCTTCTAACACGTCGGTCTTAGTTACGTTAAATTCCAGCTTACACTTATTGGTGATCGTTAGAAAGGGAGTTTACCATAATTGGCCCTCCATCTGCAAGATGCGCTGGGGCGTTATGTAGATTTCATCCCCGCAGCGGCGGTTGGCTGGCTGTTTGGGTAAGGTCGTAAGCCGCACCAAATCCGAAGCGGTTCAAAATCTATCGTATTTCTGATTAGGGATTTCAATAATGGAGCAATGATAAACACTAATCCTACGATCAAACAATTTATTCCATCCGGGCCGGCCCAACCGCCAATTCCACTGACACCACCGCCCGCGCCTGGCCCTAATTTGCCGCCGGACGAACCGCCGCCGCTCACGCCGCCGTATGAGCCACCCCTGCCCCAACCGGAGGAACCGCCGCTGCCGCTGCCTTACGAGCCGCCGCTCACGCCG
>DATALK010000397.1:0-4166 GCA_036261085.1 Phototrophicaceae bacterium
GTGATTCGGTGTCGCCCGAAAAACCTACCCCATCCCGGCCCAAAGCGCAACTGTCCCAGCGCGGCTTTTCGCTTATTGGGGAGTTGCATAACGCGCCAGAATTTTGTCCACATCCCAAACCAGGATACCGCCCATTTCATAGGTATACAGTCGGGAACCGTCGGCGTTAAAAAACATTTTTAAGCCACCCGTATTGAGTGTGGTCAGTAACCGCCCGCTGGCAAGTTCCCAAACGGACGCAAAACTGTAGCCCCAACACATTACCAAGATCGAATGATCGGGATGGATAGCAACCACGACTCTTTCTTCCTTACCGGGATCAGCACATTCCCGATTCAATTGCAGGGGAGACCCGGGCTTGTGACCATCGCCGTGATCCTGGATAAGCAGCCAGTTGTTATCAGCATCACAGCGCAGGGTCGCATTCGGGATTGGCCGGGATGTATATTCGCGCATAGTGTCCAAAACATAAATTTCTAGCGGAGCAAACAGCACCGATTCCGGCGCGCTCGGTGGCAGGCGTTGAATGTCCACCTGTTCCGGCAGCCAGCCAAGGCAGGTGGCGTTAAAGTAACAGCCGCCTAATTGTCGCCACAGCGTGCCGTATAAATTGGTGATGCCTAAGCGCCGGTAGGGGCTGTGGCCGCCAGCGAGCAACACCGAATCACCTCTAAAAATCCATTTTTCGGATGGATGCCAGTTAAAAACATGTTCGCCTCTAGTGCTTTCAGTATGAACCGGAAGATCAAAATGCTGGCCGGTAACAGTGTCTATTAATGTACTTTCGGGGCCAACGGATTCGATCCGGTAACGTCCGCTCGGTGAAATTGTAATTCGTGGATCGCCAACGAATCCTGGGGATAGTTGAAATCCGGTTTCTGGGTCAATAAATCCCTCTTGATATTCGTAGTGAGGGGTTGTCTGAATAGGTTCGTCAATCAGTTCCTTTTTGACGGTCCCATTCAAGTAAAGGGTGATGCGAACATAAGTTGAAAAATCGGCGGCTGATACATACTCGTATAAGTAAAATGTTACATATCCTTCATCAAGTACCCATTGGAGTAAACTTGGCCCCCGCCCCTCCCCGGTGTTATTAGGATTGTAGATAGCCAGCACTTTATTCAAATCAACATCCACCAGCCAATAGGTTAAGGTCGAAGTTAGAGCATCTGATTGAGATAAAAACCCACTTAGAATCAGCAGAATATTTCTATCGCTGGTTGGCGCCCATTCCATATGCCAAACCCGAGTTAGGCCGCGTTCCTTGCCAGAAAAATAGGCGTTACCATCAACTTTCACCGCATAACCGCTGTCAGTGGTATCTTCCCCATATTCAGATTTATAGGCGCTTTCCCAGGCGAACCATTCGCCGGAGGGCGACCAGCCCGGCCCGCTGATACTGGCAATTCCAGGTGGCATCAATCCCTGCCCCAGCATCCGGCTGTCCGTGCCATCGGCGCGTTCGATGACGATAGCGTTTAAGTTATCGGAAAAATAGTAGATATAGGGCGGGAGTTCAGTCGTTTGGGCTTGGACGGGTAAAACAATCAAGAGCAGCAGCGCGGTGACAAAAGTTAAATGGCGCATAAGACCTCACTTTTGCCCGGATTATAGGTCGGGATTTCAGAGCGAACCGGGCGTTTCCCTGACGCCCGGCCTGCGCTCCAATATTTTGTGAGATGGCAGGTATGTGTACGGACACGATATATCGTGTCCGTACAATTTCTCTGGAGTGGGCAGGTTCATTGGCCTGCCCCTACGGTCTACGAACCCGCTTTCAGTTGGGGAAACCCTACGGCGCAGCCGCGAACGTGATAAAGCTGTACGAGTAGTAACTGCCGGAATTATCGTTGACGATGTGATTGCCGATGAACTGGTGACGAATGGCCGAGTCGCGCACGACCATTTCCAGCAGGTAGCAGCAGTCAGTGAACGAGTCGCCCAGGTCGGTCATGTCAATGTCGCGCACATGGACGGTGGTCGCGTCCGGCACAGTGCCGGTGTCGTCGGTGGCTTTAAAGCCGGAGCCGTCATCGGGATCGTAGTAGTAATGTGGGCCATAGCTGGCCGTCGCTGGGGGCAGACCGCCCTTAATGGCGAGGCTGTAGCTGAGGTAGTACCGATCCGCGAACTGCGCCCACACCTGGAATTGGCTCGTGCCTTTGGGCGCTTCCCCACAGGCGGGAACCGGCGTCGTGCCGTCTGTCAGCCGCACCTGCAAACCATCCGGGAAGGGCGCAATCTGTGGGACGGTGTTATCCAGTTGGATGTGATGTTCCACCGATTCGCGGTGCAGTGTGCCGCCCAGGTCTTCCCATTCCAACCACACAACATAATGATCTTCGCGGTCATGGCCCGCTACCGGATCACCGGCCGGCGTGCCAGCGGGCAGGCTGAAAGTATCCCACACGGCCAGCCGCAGTTCGGCGTTCACGCAGCCATCGGTGTATTCCACACTGTCGCCGTTCATGTCGTTGCCGGTTTTGGCTTCCAGGTAATTCACGGCGTCCATCCAGCCATCGGCGTCCGTGTTGAGTGTGGTGTTAACTTCGCAGAAACCGGAGATGGGGTTAAAACCCAGCAGATTCCAGTTAGTCTGAATGCCATCCGATGTTCCCGGCGCGGCGGGCGGCGGTTCGCTGGTCTCGCGGTAAGCAACGCGAAACTTACGCACGCCGGTCAGAGGCAGATAGCCATCAATTGGCACAAACGCCCCGCACGGCTGGTGCAGCGTATTGGTCAGCGCAGGCGGAGAGGTCAGCGGGGTTTCCCGCAGGCCCGTACCGGAGCCGCCAATACTCACGAGACCGCCGTTAAACTCACCAATCGAGTACCCGCACGTCGTCTGGATGTGCGGGTCACGCGGAGGGCGGTTGGGCAGGCCCACGTACAGCGCATCCAGCCCCAGGAAATCCGCGCGTGGACCAAACGCCTGGATGAGCGCCTGATTGGTCATCACCACCGGGCCGCGCATTTGCAGGATGTCGCCATCGGTGAAACCGGCAAAGGGGCCACCCGCGCCCGTCGGCGGCACACGGCGGCCTCGGTACAAAATTTCCGTCGAGAAGTAAATCAGGCGGCGTTCCAGAATTTCGCCCGCGCTCATGTTACGCGGCACGGCAAATGCATCCACGCCAAAATCCACACCATCTTTGGGCAGCCCCGCCGGGACTGCCGGATGCAGCAGGTCGCGGTTGGTGGCAATAATCGTGCCGCTGGCAGCGAGGATGTCGCCATCCAGAATCGGGCGATCCGGGTTAAATTGTGTGCCTTCGGTGGAAAACCAGATGTCAATTTCCAGGTCAGCCAACACGCTTTGGAGTTTGCCTTCCAGCCAGTCTGATGGTGGCGTTCCTTCCGCGAGTTCGGCAAAACGCAGGATATTGTCAAGTTTGCCGATAAACTTCACTTCATCCAGCCCGATGTTGTAATCAATACCAAATGATGGCTGCACCAGCGCCAGATTCGGAATAATCCCGCCGTTGGTCAGCAGAATATCTCCCGCCGAAAATGTCCCAAACGGGCTGTCCAGTTCGGTGGAAAAAGCCACCAACCGGCGCTCCACATCCAGCACATCCACACCATCCAGCCCCAAATCGGCTTTAACATCAAACCGGCGCAGCAGATCCGCATTCCGGGCGCAGACATCCCCAGTAATGCTGAGCAGATCGCCATCGGAAACGTAAGGATTACCATCATACGGCTCCCCCTGCGTCATCAGAAAATCTTCCTCAGTGGAGAAAGCAATCCGCGAACACCGTTCCAGTGGATAATCTTCCTGCGCGGAAATGACCGCCCAGGCCGATGTGAGCAGCAGCGTTGTGAGCAGCAGTACCAATCCTCGATAGAGTCGTTTCTTACCCATGTCTCACTACTCCTTCTACACCTCGAACCACTTTTCCCCAGATCGAATGAGTGCTGCCTCTTTACATTATGTATTAACGTGTTTCAGTTAATCTTTATCACGCCGCACCTGTTCGAGTTTTTCAACCACATTTACAGCTTTTTTATAAGTGATGGAAAAACAAAAAGGCGAGGTGGCCCTCGCCCGATAGGTCAGTAGAAGGAGACGGTTACAGCATTTTTGATCCCACCCTAACCCTCCCCGAATTCGGTGAGGGCATTAAAAACGGTGTTTTCTCGCCCCTCTCCCTTGAATTCGGGGG
>DATALK010000398.1:0-8343 GCA_036261085.1 Phototrophicaceae bacterium
TCCCCGAAATTCACATCGGTGGTTAGTCGTTCGCCGTGACACACTTTCCAGCAACTCACCCCGGCTATCCCACGTATAGTAGGGGTGAGGACTTTTCGGCGGAGGGAAAGGGGCGCAGCGGCGGCATGGCAAGTGAGTTAAGGCAGTTTATCGAGCAGGAGTCCGAGGCGATGCTCAGGACGCTGCGGGGTTATCTGTTCCGCGCCGGAGTCGGCGGCGAACGCCTGGACGAGGCGGTTAATGAACTCTGGCAGGAAGTGGTTTTAGAAGCGCTGCGCCATGAAAACCGCTTTCAACCGGGTGCGCTGCCGCGTCCCTGGTTGCTTGGCATTGCCAGCAATCTCATCAAGCGCCACTGGCAGGAAACCCAGCGCCGGGAACGCCGCGAACCCCTGGTTAATGATCTCAAGCCCGATTTGGAACTGGACGAGGATGATTTGTTTGATTGGCTGGCGGGGACATCGGCAACACGCGAAGAAGTACTGGCTGACACCGATGTGACGCCTTTGTTAAAATACCTGTCGGCTACCGACCAGCAGATCATCCGGCTGGCGCTGTGGTATGACCTGGACGGGAACGCCATCGCGCGGGAACTCGATATTAATCCGGGAACGGCGCGCGTGCGTTTGCACCGGGCGCTGCGCCAGTTACGCCAGGTGGTGCTGACGGCGAGGGATTATCATGGCAACTGAAAATAACCTGCCGCTGTACCAACTGCGCGAAAAACTGGCCTTTCAATATACGACGGCCCTGGAAGCGGGCGATTTTGAGACACTGACTGCGGTGCTGCAACGCGCCGCCACCGACCCGGTGCTGGCCGCGATGCTGCGCGAAATTGATGAAGTCTACGAGCAGGAAGCGGCGCAGGCCGTTCAGACTACCGCGCGGCCCGCTGTTCTATATCGTCAAACGCTGCCAACGCTGACCATCCAGCCGAACGGGCATCATCCCCGGCCAAACTATCCGCCCCGTCCCGAACGCCGGAATTGGGCGACCTTAGCGGCGGCGGTGATCCTGGTGGTGCTGACCGTCACCGGCATGGTGTGGAGTAGTAACCCGGCACAGTTCGCGGCCCTCTTTGGGCAGCCAACCGCCGCGCCCACCAGCACACTGACACCTACCATCACCTCGTCGCCGAGTTTGACACCAACGGCCACACCATCGCCGACGCCATCTTTAGCTATCGGGGATACCGTTAACACGCAGGTTGCCATCACGCTGCAATTTCTCCAGCCCACCTTAGACGCCATCGGCACGTTTTCAGCGCCGCCGGACGCAATCGTTATCCCGATTGTGCCAACGCTGTTGGGTGGTATTTTTGATGAAATCAACACGCAGCTTGATAAAAATCTGAGCGAGGTGAACCTGACGCTGGAAGCGGTGGGAACCTATGTCGTACTGCCGACGATTCACATCCCGATTCTGCCAACGCCGCATATGGTGCTGCCGGAGCTATCGCTGCCAGGACAATAGTCGGAGGAAAATGGGGTTTACGGCGGGCAAGAGCCAGGCTTGGATACGGCTTTCACTTCGGTGGCTCGTCCGCCGCTTCTCCAAAAGTGATTTGATCGTAGACTTCCGCCAGATCAAGGCGGCAACCCACCGAAGCCAATTCCAACTGTGCTGTCAAGCCGCTGGCGTCTCGCAGTTCCCAGATACCATTGGCCTGCCGCCGGTAACACTCCACCCGCGCGCCGTCCTGGGCAATTAACACATATTCTTGCAGCGATTCCAGTTCCCGATAGTTTTGGAACTTTTTGCCTCGGTCATACCGTTCGGTGGATGGCGACAACACTTCGATTATCAACGTGGGATTAACCAGCGTGTCCAATGCGGTGTCGGCAAACCTGGCCCCGCCGCACACCACGCTGATGTCCGGGTAGGTATACAGCCGCGTGACTTCCACCTTAACGCGCATATCACCGGGATAAACTTCGCAGGGCTGCCCGCGCAGTTGGTTTTTGAGGGTCGTGATGACGTTGACACTAATCAGATTATGGGCGCGGCTGGCTCCCGTCATCGCCAATACGGTGCCGCCGACATACTCGTGTTTGAATTCGCTGGCGCGTTCCAACTCCAGGTATTCAGCTTCGGTCATGGTTTGGGAAGTCTGGGGCAGCGCTGACATGGTATCACCCTCCTGACTCGGTGTAACTGATTATACTCGGAAATGTCGGGGTCAAATCAGCCAATAGTCGGGCAACAAACGGCTTGGCGGTGGGTAAAATGGCGGCCAAACGTGGCATAATGGCGCCATTAAAACCTGATGGAGGCACACTCATGAAACGCCTAACCGTTTGTCTTTTACTGCTGTTGACCGTTATCGTCCCCGTTTATGCCCAGGATGCGGCCTGTTCCAGCGCGGAGCTGCCGCATTTGAATGTCGGCCAGTGGGCGCGCGTGGCCCATGACACGGCCAATAATCTGCGGCAAGACCCCGACACCAGCAGTACTAAAATCGGCAATATTCCCGGCGGCGACATTTTCCGCGTGTTAGCCGGCCCCCAGTGCGCCGAAGGTTACGCCTGGTGGCAGGTCAGCTACGGCGGGCAAACTGGCTGGACGGCGGAAGGCGATGCCGCCGGTTACTGGCTCGAACCGCTGGCGGGCCAACCGGACACCTCCGAAAGCGGTGTGGCCCTCGACCCTGAGGGCTGTCTCCGCCCCCCGGAGGATTACACCCGCGTGCCCATTGGCGACCTGGAACTGAATGCCCGCACGCTGGCGATGCTTGACCGCGCCCAGGAATTATACCGGGCGCAGGGCGGCACGGTGGATTTCCGGCTGGCGCTGATGCAGGGCAGTTATAATCCGGGCGCGGTGGCCGCCAGTTTTGGCACACACGACGGCGGCGGCGCCATTGATCTTTCGGTGCGCAGTCGGGTGGATTGGAGCGTGTTGGGTGAGGAAATCTGGCCGATGATTCGCGCCTTGCGGGTCGCGGGTTTTGCGGCGTGGCTGCGCGATACCGGCGAACTCGGCGCGGGGTCGCCCATCCATATTCACGCCATTGCCATCGGGGATGCCGAACTTTCCGAAGCCGCGCGCGACCAGCTTGATGGGCCGTTTGGGTATCTGCGGGGTTACAATGGTTTGCCCCAGGCGGAAGGTCAGCCGCCGCTGCCGGATACCTCCGGCGAAATGGTCATCTGCCAGTGGATGATTGATGACGGTTTTGATCGTCTCACCACGCTGGATGATTAACGGGCTAATCGTGATACGTCCATTTCCCTTTGCCGGAGTTTCCGGGTGAGGCTAGAATACCAACTCGCTGTCGTTTCATCGCTTCCCAGTTAGCTAATCGAGGGTGGGGCATAAATCAAACTCATGACGGTTTGGCCCTCAACCCCCGGCCCCTTCTCCCTCAGGGCGAAGGGGAGAAAACTGGATAGTGTCGGTTTTAAAGTCCCTCTCCCTGAGGGAGAGGGATTTAGGGTGAGGGCAAGCAGGGCGAAAAAGGCTCTCAACAATTTATGCCCACCCTCAGCTAATCGTTTTTTCTCAAAGAAGGTGTAATTTGCAAACGATCATGATCCAGGGCCGCGCGTTTAGCAAAGTGATGTGTGGCAGCAACGCTTTTTATGGCCGATCTCACTTCAGTGACGCGCGCAGCCAGGAATACGAACACCGCGCTACCGATGACTATATTGAGCAGGTCATCCGGGTGTGTATGAAGCACGGCGTGAACGCGGTTGAAACCTGTGCCAATGAACGCATCCAGGGCGTGGTCGAACGCATCCGGGCTGACCAAGAAAAGCCGCTGTATGTCGTTGGTAACACGCGGATTGACCACACCTCGACCATGAAAAGCCACCAGCAGAAACTCAATTATCTCATTGACCACTGCGCCGAAATTTGCCTGATTCACTCCCAGTTTGTAGATCGCCCGCGCGCCGACGACGATATCAAAGGGCTGAAACCCATGCTCGACAAAATCCACGAGGCGGGCCTGTTAGCGGGCCTCTCTACGCATAAAATCTCAACTGTCGAATTCTGCGAGGAGCATGATTACCCGATTGATGTCTATCTGTTTCCGCTCAATCTGATCGGGTATGTATATGACGAATATGACGGTCACGAAACGGTAGCCGAGCGGATTAAACTGGTTAACGAATGTCCGAAGCCAATGATTATCATGAAAGCGCTGGCGGCGGGCCGAATTCCTCCGGCGGAAGGACTGCCATTTGTATTCGCCAATTCCAAGCCTAACGATTTGTTGTCGCTGGGGCTGTCGTCCATTGAAGAAGCGGAAGAATCACTGGCGATCATCGAAAAATGTCTGGCTGAGTAACCCCGCTGGCGTCAGCCTTTCCAAACTGAATAAAGCCCGGTTGGCGGCGGTATGGCCGCCAACCTCACCCCACCTTTGAATTGCCCATGTGCCGCCCCGTCCGCTGCGGACAACGAGATAGTAGTCAGGAACAGCAGGTTTTATGATTACTTCTTTAGCCTATTACGTTTGCGGAAGGCATTGTTCACGGCTTCAACCACTTCCGGGGTTTCAAAATTTCTCAGCGCCTCTTCTGCCCAGGTATATACATACCAATCCAAATAGTATGCTGGGCGCTTATCTTCCAACTTCTCGATAAGTGCCGGCACCGCGCGTTTATCACCGATTTCGCCCAACGCAGCAATCGCTTTGGCGACGATACCTGTATTATGATGGTTTAGAAGCCCAATCAGTTGGGGAACAGCCTCTGTAAACCGCAGTTTTCCTAATGCGTTTGCGGCTTCCTGGCGAATTTTGGTAGTTTCGGCTTCATTGCTCAGAATCTCGATTAACTTAGTGCCAGTGGTCTGGGCGTGCAGCTTGCCAAGCTCACGAATAATCAAAATTCGGGCATCATCAGGTTCGGTATTTAGTGAAGTTAAAAGGCGATCAATCGTTTCCGGGTTTGTTACTGTGTCTAAAACGGCATCAGATTGTTGCGGCACAATTTCCTGGCTCTTTTTAATGTCAGCCAGCGCTGCTCCTATCTCTTCGCTAAGTTCAGGATCGGTCTCTAAAAGAGAAATCAGACTGGGAACAACCGCCGCGCTTTTAATTTTTCCCATTAATCTGACAACTTCCCGGCGAACGTTCAAATCCTGATCGCTCAAAGCATTTAACAAACCCGGAATAACATGGTTATCTGTTTCACCAAAGTTCGTTGAGCCACCCGCATTCAGGCGATAAATGACATCTTCATCTGACAATTCAAAAGTATCGCACCACAGTAAGGGTAATAGTTGCAGGACTTCGAGATGGATTCGATACCACCCATTAGGAAGCATGGGATGAATGCCTGTTTTATCGAGCGATAATATTCCAGCGCCCAGTCTGGAAACCCCTGCCAAATGCACATAATGCGCAATAACGATATGGGCCATGATTTTGGCAGCCAGTTGATCTTTAAGATCATAGTGTTCATAAGTTCGTTGCGTGATTGGAACGCGAACGATCAGTTTATCTGAAGTATTAGGAACAAATTCGCCCCCAATCAAATTATCCGCTTCGTGTCCCCGCGTAGATCGGAAAACTGCCCGAACTGTATGGAAATGGGTTGATGGTTGCGCTGGCAGAATTCGCTCTAAAATGCTTTCCGCGTTTGCAATTCTGTCAGAATAAGCATCACCCCCTAACCAAATCGTTTTGTAATCCCCTACTCTAATCTTACGAGCAGCCTTTTCTTTCATCGTGCTTCGACCTTTCAAATCCCCACATAAACCCCACTCACTCGGCGCGATCCTTAAAAGCGTGTTTGTAGATGACCGGTTCCAACGGCTGGCCGTCGAACAGCGCTTGCAGGTAAGGTTGCAGCGTCGGGTGGTGCGTCGCCACCCAGGCGGTAAATGCGGCTTTGGAATCTTTCGGCGCTGTCGCAAACACGGCGTTCACCTGGGCTTTTAAATCGGCCACCGCGACCTGGATTTGTTCCACCCACTGTTTAACATCGCCCAGAAAAACATCGGGAACCACGTCCAACACCCGGCTAATATCCCCATTAGCCACCTGTTTCACCACGTTGGGGAAGTCCAGCCCGCGCACCAGTTGGTGAATCTCGATGTACTCGTCCATTTTGAATTTAAAACGCTGGCCGTCCGAAAATTCCACCACCCAGCCTTCAAAATTGGGGTGGTACTTGCCGGTCTCGGCGATCAGATCATCAATGCTGTTAAAGCTGTAGACCTGCGGCAGCGGAAAGCCATACTGCTGCGATAGTTCGTACACACCTGGGAAGAAAGATAGATAGTCACCCGTGAACCGGTTACGCGCCGCCAGTAAAATCAGTTCCTCGCGGCGGCCATAATCAATGATAATGCGGTTATCCGGGTAGACAATCTCAAACAGCAGAGTTAGCTCATCCGGCAAATCCGCCAGATCATAATGCTCACGCAGAAAGGCCGTTGCCCACCGCGCCTGCGGGCTGAAAAAGCTGCCTTTGGTGGCGATGTGGTACTCACCTTTATGCCGGAACAGAATGCCCAACGAGCCATCAAGCTTTTCAGTGATGGTGACGATATGCCCCCGGGCTTTGTGGCCTTCCAGCCAGTAGAAAAATTTATCAAAAGGCCGCGCCACAATCTCGCCCGTGCGCTGGTTGATAATCAAACCCCGGCTGACTCGCTCAAAAAAGTTCCAGCGGTTGGCAATATGCGCGGCGGTGGTGTAGTCAAACAGCAGCAAATCGCCGCGTTCGGTGACGTTCACCTCGCCATAGGTCAGCCAGTTATCACAGCCCTGTGTGGCAAGTTCCTGAATGTCCTCAATCGAGCGAATCTGGTTAATTGATTTGGGCGGAACGTTCATCATGGCATCTCCTCGGTACATCCAGACCCCGGCAGAACTCAGGGTTGGTCAGTTTTATCAATTTCCAATCGGAGCCGGACAAGAAAGTCATTTAATTCCGCTCGGCACTCCGGCGTTTCTGGCAGGTTACTTTTTTCGTGGGCGGCCTCCAATAATCCGGTTAATCGTTCGTACTCGCCCTGATAAAAGCGCAAATCCGTCGCTTTTAATGTCCCCTGTTCCGCACCGCCCAATTTCATCGCCACCAGGTCGTCAATGTAAGCCAGGCCAAACCTGGCATTAAGGGTGATCAGATTTGCTTCCACTTCCCCGGTTTGCATCAGATGAATGCCCGTGAGCAGCACCCGGTAGACATAAAGTAAGGGTTTAACCCGCCGAGGGTTTTCTTTTTCGAACAACTCCCATTGATTCCGCGTGAAACCCAAATAATGATGAGCGTGATTCCGAGTGATACCGTTGCGCATGATCGCTTTAAGGTTCTCATGTGCTGGTGTTGTATACACAATCAACGGCGAAAAAAGTTGTTCCAACACGTAACCATTACGCTTGAGCAGCATCAGCAGGAACTTTTGAACATCGTGCGTAACTAAATCCAGTTCGATGCCCTGTCGCACTTCAGAAATTTCGATAGTCTCTTCGGGTTCAGACAAACCAATCACACTGCGAACCGGTAGGATATGGACACCTCGCAAATCATAATCCGAATTTGCCGAGGGAAAGCCATAAAGATGCGCCCCGCTCAGGGTGGCAAACACCAGCGGATAGGGCTGTTCGGTGACAACAGCGGCCAGAATTTCCTGAGCAGCAATCATGACACCATACTCCTGCGCGCTTTCACCAAATAATCATTGGCTCGCTCATAATCAGGGCGATCCGGCAGTTTTGTCTGCTGGAAGGCTTCATCAAAGGTTTTATGCAGGCTTAAACGCCAGGCGTTAACCTCTTTCCAGGCAACTTTTTCATGACGGATGGCTAACAATTGTTCCCGATGTTCTTCGACCTGTACCGGGATATAACCATCACGAAGCGCCGTAATCCCGGAAATGAGCAGACGTATCAGGTGCATCGCGTGTTTCCATTTGATCGTGCCATAATTTTGCAGATGATGCTGCATTTTTCGAAACTGCGACATGACATAGCCATTGTAAGTCTGGTAAACCAACTTGGAGAGAAATATCTCGCGTTGGTCGAGCAGTTCCTGGGCAATCGGTGAAACGTGGTCAATTAAAGGGGTATACAGACACTCCAACACATTCGGGTTCGCCTTTAATGCCAGCGTGATGAACTTTTGTAGTTCCCAGTAACACTCCTGGGTCTCATCATATTCAAGTTGCTCAGGAATACCAAATAACGACCAGTGCAATTCAGCCGGTGGCAGATAAATACCCCGCCGGTCAACATCCGAGTCCTCATGATCTAAGCCGTAAGCCCGCGACCCCACCACACACCGAAAAATTACACAGTTATATAGGTTGAATTCTGACAACGGTTCCGGCGCTTGTGGGTCGGTAAAGTGGTTACGGATCGTAAAATCTGGACGCTTGAGCGCGATT
>DATALK010000410.1:0-8599 GCA_036261085.1 Phototrophicaceae bacterium
AGATTGCTTTAAGCCTGACCGCGCCGCTGCAAACTGGCAAACGCTACACCGATTGGCGCTTCCAGGATGCCATCGGGCGCTTTTTTGGCGAAATCCTCCTGCGCGTCAAACATGCGCCAGTCGCCAAAATAGGTTCCCGGCGCGGCAGGCGCGGTCAGCGAAACCGAAATCTGAACCTCGGCCCCCGGCACGGCTCCCGGAAGCGGAAACTGCGTGATACTGGTCAGCGCGTTACCGTTGACAAACCGCAGCGTATAGCCTGCGCTCCAGGGTAAATCGCCGCTGTTGCGTACTTTCCACGTTTTGACAAAACTCTGCCCCGGCTTAAAGCGGGTATCGTCAGGGATTGTCACATCAGCCAGAAAATAGCTGCCATTTTTTGAAACAGTCACGGGCGCGGCCTGACACATGATCCGCGCGTAGAGGATTTCGCCAAAAAAGTTACCCTTGTCATCCTGGAAGCGCCAATCGGTGTAGCGTTTGCCAGTTTGCAGCGGCGCGGTCAGGCTTAAAGCAATCTGCGCGGTCTGACCGGGCGCACACGGCGGCAGCGGCAGACGGGTGGCAATCGTCATCGGGTCGCCCGCGCTGTGAACGAGTTTAAACCCCGGCCCCCAGGCCACGCTGCCGGTATTCTGCACCTGCCAGATTTTGGTAAAAGCGGCGCCCGCCGTCACCGGCGTGTCGTCGGGAATCGTGATGTCCTGCACAAAACGTCCGTTAGCTTGTCCGGCCATAAACGATTGCTCCTTTACAACACCATAAGGTTCTTTTTTACTATAACACCGCTTTTTAACCCGGTTTGTAAACCTTTTTTGGGAACGGAAGCAGTTTCAAATTCTGGCGCGGGTCTGGTGCTTAGTCTGCATTTTAATCCAATAATTACCATAATAATTCTTGTTATATTCAACATTAACAGCCTTAATGTAATTAATAATAATTAATTTGATTTTTTGGTAAAAACCATTACATTTAGGATAACAGGTTGTTTTGCAAGTGGAGCTAACAAGTGTTAAATAATCGTAATAATATTAAACAATCAACGAGATGTGTTTCCATCGAGTGTTTAACCCCACGCGAGATCGAAATTCTTAACTTACTTACTAAAGGCAAATCCAATAAAACCATTGCAACCGAACTCTATATCTCGATCAAAACCGTCGAATACCACATAAAAAATCTCTACACCAAAATCGAAGTCCATTCGCGGACAGAAGCCGTCGTTTGGGCTATAAAACAAGGTATGACTCCAATAAACTAGGGTTTTCCCTAGTTGTGGGACTCCTTGGGTTCTTTTACTCTCTTGCACAGACCGTGCCACTACTTTAGTCGTTAAACCCAAAAGGAGAATCTAAACACCATGCGACGACACAGTGTTTGTTTTTACGTGTTTGTAATGTTGTTCTTGCTATTCATCCTACCAACTACGGCCTACATGCAAGATAAACCTAATCAACCGCTTCCGGTGCCAACTGAAGCTTTGAATTCACCCTTGTACCGGCCTGGTGCTTACCGAGAATTTCGTTCATCCGTTATTTTTACGAATGATGGCAAACACTATAATTTGCCCACAAAGAGGGTCCAACCAGGACAAATCGGCACTCAGACAGCATATACCAATGGTATCTTTCGTGGCGACTCGGTTCTGTGGTTTTCGGGCAACTGGGCAGCGGGACATGGTGAGTCGAAATTAACTCAACCATCTTCGCTGCGTATCTATACCTGTGCCAGAGTTGTGGATTTTCATGATGATAATGGGGGTTCATCTCTGAACACCGGCTATACTTGCGATTATCGAACCGCTGCGAATTCGACGGTAACATCTACCGACGTTTCGACATGGTCAGGATGCAGTATCGTTTATTTCAGTTCCAGCGCTCCCAAAATTTCCAGTAACCTCACGTATCATACTTTCAACTCGACAACAGGGGCAGCGGACAGCCAGGTGCGTTATGGGTGCTCACTATAACTAGGTCGCGTCGCCTCCTTAGTTAATCAGCATATCGTGAGCTAGTTTTCGGCAAAAGGCACGGTCTAAACTTCTAAAAAGCCGCGAGGGATAATTAAGTGATACATTTCAATACGATTGTAAAATACGTAAAAAAAAGCAGCAAAAAACTATTCGTAATTTTTGTTTTTATGGCTTTTTCATCAAGTGCAATGAGTCAGGGTGATGTTTCAACACTTGAACTTTACCCTAATGGAACGCTTTGCCCAAAAACACCATTTGACATTTTATACCCTATGCCGCCTGAAATTTATGGGTATACGCTTGATTATGGGGCCTGGACTTATATGCTGCCTGAGGCCGCTTATTTTATCTCAGCCGACGTATTTGGTTGGGATGTTGGTGTCCCACTTCGACTTCATTACATTGTCGAGTATATCGGGGGTATGACACAAAATCCTGATGAAGACCTGCCTATCCGTTTTTATCTGCTGATTGATGAAGAATTCATCCCGCTAGAGGGAAAAGGTCAATTATATCGGGATGTCGTGCTTCCCTTTCGCCAACAGGAAATACTAACCTTCGAGCTTCCAGGCCTGGAAACAGGTGTTCATGATGTCATTCTCTTAGGGATTGGAAACTATGAGCGGTTGCCCGATAAATATGGGGATATTGCCTCGATGGAACCGTTTGACTACCGGATGACATTGGTTGTTGGTAATCCAGCTATCCCCATTGAAGATCAGCGTAAATATACCTTACTGCCAGGTGGCCTGGCAGGTAAAGAAGATCACACGATACGTGAAGAACAGGGAATACGCGCACCGCTGATGCTGTCGTTAAATGACGCTTCCTGGTTATGGAATCAACCAGAACCGACTCTACAACTGACACCAAATGAAACCTTTACCTTTAACATCCAGGCCGGCCCAACCGCCCATTATACGGATTGGAGTTTCACCGAAAAATCTTATCCAGAGAAACGGCGTTTTGCTATCATTATGCTGGAAGATTATATGCCAGTGCAGTTAGGCGCAGATACTTTAGCCTTTTACGGTGAAATGTCTTTAGATTCGGTATTTGTGCAATTTCCTGTAACCCGATCAGCCCCACCTGCTGGCCGTCGAGACATTATTGTGCTACGGATTGATGAACCCGGAACGCTGCTCTGTCATATGGTTGACCCGGTTCAAAGAGGCCTTGAAACCAGGCGCGTAGCCGTTGAAGTTAAGTGAATTTATCACGAACTAACTACACATTTTGTGACTAAATACGAAAGGGGTGTTCCCCATTACAGGAAACACCCTATCTATCCCCATGCTGCACCTTTTTAGGGCGTCGAGGTCGCGGTCAAGTTAACCCCAGGCTGCACATCCACCACGACAGTAAATTCACCCGAATTAGCACCCTGGTCGTTATCGTTGATTTCAAATTCCAGGCAACCGTTGCTGGGGGCGGTAAATTCGGCTTCGGTACCACACAACCGCCAGTCTTTTTCGCCTTCTACACGGCACATCAGCGCGCCATGCGGGTATTTGCGGACGAGATCAAAACCATCGCCCAACGGCACGCCAAAGGCCCCGTCTTCCGTGCCGTCGGGGTCAACCGTACCCACCCACTGCCCGACACGAATCGTGCCTTTCGCCTGCACCTGGATGGTATCCCCGGTCTGAACACAAATCAGGCTCAGGGTCAATTCGCTCACTTTTAAACTCATCATTGCCGGAGTTGGGGTGATGGTCGGCGTTGGCGTGGCCGTTGGCACAGCATACATCGCGGTCAGGGTTGCCGTATTGGGAGTTGGGGTTGGGACGGTGGGGGTAAAGGTGGGCGGTACATAAACGATTTCGCAAACAATCGCCGCATTAGCACAAATGACACCTGTGGGCATGGTATTACCGCTGACAACAATCGTTCGATGCAGGTTACGAGTCAGATCGTACCAAAATACATCCGCGTCCGAAATTTCATGAGTCAGCGTGGCACTGGGAGGACAGGCTTCAAAGAGCGGATTTTCAGTTCCAGCACGCACGAACCTAAAACAGATCGGGGATGGTAGCGGCGGAAATTTAATCAACGCAAACGAGGCATAATCGTGAAGATATTTAGTGATAATGCCACTATCGGTAATCACATCAAACCGCAGCCCTTGCAAGGAAATCGTTGCCTGTGGTGGAACGTACAGAGTCAGCGTATTGGCATCCCTTGCCAGCACAACATTCACCGGCTGCTGGGCATACACCTTTCCCAAAACCAGGATAGTTAGTGCCCCCAAAGTAATCATCAGTCCCACCCGCGCGACCTTCGACATACACCCTCCCTATAGCTTGAGATACCGTTTCCAAAGAAGTATGACTGATGAAATACACTAAATGCAAATGCTTAAAAATAAGTTAATCATCATAGGGTTTGAGGGGGAAATCAGCGCGTGAATCAAAAAGGGGCGTTCCCTTTACAGGAAACACCCCTCGCGTGTGTACTCGCTGCCGAGTACACAGAATTCAGCCCTGATTTAGTATTCGGGCATCGGCGGGGCCGCCGGGCCTTTATTTTCTTCCGGCACGTCGGTGATGAGCGCTTCGGTGGTCAGGATCATGGCCGCAATCGAAGCCGCGTTTTCAACCGCGCCGCGCGTCACTTTGGCCGGGTCCGGGAAGCCCGCTTCGATGGTGTCAACGTATTCATTGGTGATGACGTTGTAACCAATACGCGGATTCTTCTTGGCCTTCTGCTGACGGCGAACTTCCTGGATGACAACCGCGCCATCCACACCGGCGTTCTGGGCAATTTTCTTGATGGGGGCTTCCAGCGCCTTGCGGACGATGGCAATCCCCGTGTTTTCGTCGTCGTTGCTCAGGCGCAGGCCATCGAGCGCCACAATGGCGTTGATGAGCGTGACGCCGCCGCCAGAGACGATACCTTCTTCAACCGCCGCGCGGGTGGCGCTCAGGGCGTCTTCCACGCGATGTTTCTTTTCCTTCAGTTCGGTTTCAGTCGCCGCGCCAACCCGGATGACCGCAACGCCGCCGGACAGTTTCGCCAGACGTTCTTGCAGTTTTTCCTTGTCGTAATCGCTGGTGCTGGCTTCGATTTCCTTGCGGATTTCTTCGATCCGGCCCTTAATGCCCTTTTCGTCACCCTGGCCGTCAACGACGGTGGTGGCGTCCTTCGAGCAGACGACTTTAGCCGCGCGGCCCAGGTCTTGCAGGGTCACGGTTTCCAGCTTGCGGCCAACATCTTCACTGATGACCGTGCCGCCGGTCAGGACGGCGATGTCTTGCAGCATGGCCTTGCGACGATCACCGAAGCCGGGAGCCTTGACGGCCACGACGTTCAGCATCCCGCGCAGTTTGTTCAGAACCAGGGTCGCCAGGGCTTCGCCGTCTACGTCTTCGGCGATGATGACGAGGTCACGTTTGCCAATCTGGAGCATTTTTTCCAGGATCGGGACGATGTCCTGAGCGGCGCTGATTTTCTTTTCGTTAATCAGGATGTAGGGATCGGGAATGACCGCTTCCATCGTGTCGGAGCTGTTGATGAAGTAGGGGCTGATGTAGCCGCGATCAAACTGCATCCCTTCGACATACTCGGTCTCGAATTCCAGGCCCTTGCTTTCTTCAACGGTTACAACCCCGTCGCGGCCCACTTTGTCCATCACTTCGGCGATCAGGTTGCCGATTTCGGTGTCCTGGGCGCTGGTGCTGGCGACGTTGGCGATTTCTTCTTTAGTTTCAATCGGGGTAGCCTGGCTGAGAATGTGTTTCACAACGGCTTCCGTCGCGGCTTCGATACCACGCTTGAGCAGCATGGGGTTCGCACCGGCGGCCACGTTCTTCAGACCTTCATTGACGATGGCCTGGGCCAGAACGGTAGCGGTGGTCGTGCCGTCACCGGCGATGTCGTTGGTCTTGGTGGCGGCTTCCTTCAGAAGCTGCGCGCCCATATTTTCAAACGGGTCTTCCAGTTCGATTTCTTTGGCAACGGTCACACCGTCATGGGTGACGGTGGGCGCGCCGAATTTTTTGTCCAGGGCGACGTTACGGCCTTTGGGACCGAGGGTGGTGCTGACGGCATCGGCCAGCTTGTCCACACCGATTTTCAGGCTGCGACGCGCTGTCTCGCTAAAAATGAGCTGCTTAGGCATGGGATATGATCCTCCAAATTGATTTCTGGTTGTTCGTTCTTAAATAGTTTGACTGGGGAAAACAAACATCCTGCCGGACGTTGGGCTTAGCCAACAATCGCCAGGAGGTCGCTTTCCTTCATAATGAGCAGCTTTTTGCCGTCAATCTTAATTTCCGTGCCCGCATACTTAGCGAACAGCACACGATCACCGGTCTTGACATCCATCGGAATACGTTCGCCATCTTCATCGCGGCGGCCTTCACCGACGGCCAGGACGTTCCCCTGCTGCGGTTTTTCTTTGGCGGTTTCGGGCAGAATCAGTTGCCCACCGGCGAAAGTTTCTTCCTGTTCAGCGGGTTCGATCAAAACGCGATCACCCAGAGGGCGCAGATTGATAGCCATGCGGAAACTCCTCCTATTACTGGTCGAAATAGGTTGTAGATAAATACTGGATACAAATTTTGCGGTATTTAGCACTCTTGCGTGAGAGTGCTAACGTTACATCCATAATATAACAACGTTGGCGGGAAGTGTCAAGAGTTTTTTAGCAAAGTCACCTGGAGAGTGCTAAAAGGAGTATTTCGGAGGCGGAGGTACAGCACTGACAAACGATATTTTAACAAATTCAAATGAGAGTGGATAGAGGCGATTCCAGCGGCGCGCCGCTTTCAAGCCGCCAGCAGGCGTTGAACCGCTGGCGGGTTCGAACGCGCGCCTTTCCGGCGGCGCACCCCCTACTCTGCCAACCCCGCGAAATAGTCCAGCAGCAGCCGATGCACAAAGATATAGCCCCCGCCGACTTTCCGCAGAAACACCCGCTCGGCGCAAAAATCGAGGAAGCGGGCGTAGTTCCAGGGGGTGTAACCGGCGCGCATGATGATGAAGCGGAGGGTAAGGTGTTGGACGACAGCATCTCCCCCCCCCCCCATTACGAGTCCAACAACCATGACAACTGCCAACTCGCTTATCAACCCATATATCAGCCCAACCACAAGTACCGCTAATCCAAACGTCAATCCGTATGCCAATCCATACGCCAGCCCTATGAGTAAGGCGTTCCGAGCGGAGCGCCGGATACCCTGATTGGGCTGTATTCGGGCTTCAACATGTTCAACTGTTCGTAACCCAATCGCCAGCCCATACACCAACCCAATCGCCAGCCCATATACCAACCCAATCGCCAGCCCATATACCAACCCAATCGCCAGCCCAATCGCCAATCCAAACAAAAGCGCAATCACCAGCCTGAGTCTATTGAGACGCCAAGTGAGCCGTTCAGCCGCTTCGATCTCATTCACCGCCCCAACTGCCAGTCCAACTACTAGCCCAACTCCAAACCCAATTATCGCCCCATATATTAGCCCACCGACCAACCCACCCGCTAATCCAACCACAAGCCCAATAACTGGCCCACTGGCTAAAAAGTTTCCAATTCGGTATTGCCGACGCTGGACATGTGTTTTCAACCACGTTGGCTGCAAGCCCTCAATATAAAACGTCGTCTGCTCAAACTTCACCATATCCCGTGCGAGCCAGGATAACCATTTTTGCGTCTGCTCCAGTGTGTAACGGGTTTCAGGAACTCGACGTTTAAACATGTGTTTCACATATAAATCAAACAAGAGTTTATAAGGATCGTAGAGGCGCATTCTACCCACTAAGCCTCTACCAACAATTGCTGCATCCGGTGGCATATTTTCAACTTGATAAGCCATAATCATGATGCTTAACATCAATGGCGATTGAGCAATCTCAAAAAGCTGAGATTTATCTTCAAGTAGTTTCCTCAAGGTAATGGTCTTATCGCCAAAGACAGTTAAATAATCCTTTATCTGTTCCATTGTCAGCGGCTTCAGCACAATCGCGCCCTGCAAGTTCAGCTTGGTCGAAAGTTGGTCGTATTCCTCAATCCGGCTGCATACCACCAGATCAACAAAACCGTGTTCAGCCCGATAGGCATTGATTGCCGCAACACAGGCGTTCCGGTGGGTTTCGGCCACTTCGTCCAGGCCATCGAGCAGCAGCGTCAGGGTATCGGTTTTTATCCACTCCTGCGCCACCTTTTTCGGCACTTGGTATTTCGTGTTCAGTTCACCGGCCAGCCAGTCGGCCAGCGGTTTGCGTTCCTGCGCCCACGACGACAGGTTAAAGATCACCGGCATCGGCAGAGTTTCGTCCGGTTCCGCCCAGTTAATCAGATCGCGGGCCAGTTCCAGCAGCGTGGTCGTTTTACCGCTCCCCGGCTGTCCCAGAATCAGCAGTTCGCCGTTGAGATCGTGAAACACATCCGCCGCTTTGGCGCTCGGCGGCAGTTGGTAATCGCCATACTGCGCGTGCTGCAAAACCGTATCCCAGGGGTTCTCCACAGCGCCGGGGCGGTATTCCAGGCCGAGTTCTAACCGCACCTCGGCATACAACGATTTTTCCAGCACCCCTTTCACCCAGAAATCACGCACCTTCTGCAACATGCGTTCCCGGTTGCGGCGTTCAGTAGGGGTTAATGCGGGACGTGGTGGCGCTTCCGTG
>DATALK010000419.1:0-1826 GCA_036261085.1 Phototrophicaceae bacterium
CCCAATACCATTCACGGGCGAAATGGCCCCGTGTAACACATGATACGCGCCATCGTAACTACCGGTGCGTTCCAGCGCCAGCACGTCCAGCGGTTCTTCAACAACGGCAATCATGCGGTGATCGCGCTTGGCATCGCTGCAAATTTCGCACGGGTCTTGCACGGTGATGTTATAACAGACCGAACAAAAGCGCGTTTGCGATTTAAGATCACGTAGCGCGTCGGATAATTTCAACGAGACCTCATCGGGCGCGCGCAGCAGATAATAGGTCAGCCGCGAGGCGGTTTTTGGCCCGACCCCCGGCAGCCGCGAAAACGCCTCGATTAACTTGGTGACGGGTTCGGGAATGGCTTTACTCATAATCTCAGTCCTTCGCGGTTTCGACTAAACGGTCTACCTGCGATCTCATGTAATTGGCAAACTGGGTGAGTTCATCATCCAGGAAAACCTCATTCTGGCTGTCACCCCGGTAAACATCCCACGCTTGCTGCACTACTGGATGCAGCGCTTGCGGCAAACACCCCAGCGCCCAAGATGCGCCTTCGGCTTTCGAGAGAACCTGTTCTTCAAGCAGATAGCAATAAACGCGGCAGCAGTTCAGCACGGCGTAAACGGGATTTTCGTTGATGCGCTCCAATGCCCAATTAAAATCGGCCATAATTGAAGCCACAAAATCAGCGCGGGGAACTTCGGGGATAACAGTTTCAACCGGCGGGCCAGCCAGGCAGACGCCACGCTGGCGAATTACGGTGAAGTGCGCTGCCAGATCGGGGTCGAGACGACTGCCATCTTGCGGCCAGGTTTGCCAGTCGCCGCTGCTGATGTCGTGTTCAAGTCGTTCGCGCCAGCTTTCGCTGAAATGAAATTCATAAGGGGGGGGATACTGCCAGGGCTGGATGGCATCGGCCCACACAACGGAGAACTCCAGCGGACGGGGCCGGTTCGACCAGTGCAGCGCCAGTTGCGCCAAGTCACGCTGCACAGCGGCGGGTAGCGGCGCCCGCACCACAAATAATAAATCCAGGTCGCTGCGTTCCGGGTTAAAACCGCCGAGTGCCAGCGAGCCGTGTAAATAGGCACCAACAAAATTATCACCCAGGCAGGCTCTTACAGCGGCAGCAAAACCTTCCACCTGACTCCGAATTTTGTCCGGGCAGTTCGCCCAGGTGTACTGCGCCATTGTTAGTTTGCCCGCCGGATCATCATTATGCTGATAGCTGTGCTTGTTTTTGCCCCGACCCTCTATCCACGTTGTAGAGAAGGTTTTTAAAGTCCCCTCTCCATGTAATGAGGAGGGGATTTAGGGGTGGGGATAATATTTAAAAACCTAACCGCCGAGCAGCCCGCCCAAACCGGGGATGTCACCCAGGCCGCCGGTAATATCTTCCATCTTCTTTGCGGCCATCGTCTGGCTGTCCTCAACGGCCTGATTGATCGCCAGCACGAGCAGGTCTTGCAGGTCGGTCAGCCATTCTTCATCGCTGGTGTCGAGCATGTCCTTATTAATGGTGATGGACTGCACACGCTGGTGGCCGGTAATCACCATTTTCACCGCGCCGCCGCCCACCGAGACTTCAACCGTCTCGGCAGCCAGCGCATCCTGCGCGGCGGCCATATCTTCCTGCATCTTCTGAATCTGCTTCATCATGCCGCCCATGCCGCCCTGCATTCCACCGGGCATTCCGCCACCCATACCACGTCGTTTCGCCATTGTTGATCTCCTTCGTCCTGGCTAATTAATACCGAATTACGCAGACCTCTTGTTAAGTGTGTTACCCCATACTTATAAATGGTTGGGTATCTTGACCCCACCCCCTCCCCGAATT
>DATALK010000424.1:0-3065 GCA_036261085.1 Phototrophicaceae bacterium
ACCCCCGCCCCGACGCTATTCGCATATCCAGGCCCATGCGGGGCGGTACTATGCAGTCTGGCAACCCCGGTATCCGTTGGTTATGATTTGATGCCAGCACTTTTTCGGAAAACCATTTGAGGCAGGATGATGACCGCGAAAATTGAAATTTTACTTCACGAACCGGTTGCCACAATCAATCCTAATATTTACGGCCACTTTGCCGAACACCTGGGGGGCTGTATTGATGGCGGTTTCTGGGTGGGGGAACAGTCCAAAATCCCGAATGTGGGTGGGCTGCGTTCGGATGTGGTGGAGGCTCTGAAGAAACTCAAGCCGCCGGTGATTCGCTGGCCGGGGGGCTGCTTCGCCGACGATTATCACTGGCAGGACGGCATTGGCCCACGCGCGGAACGCCCGAAGCGCGTCAACATTCATTGGGGGAATACGATTGAGCCGAATGAATTTGGCACGCACGAGTTTATGGCTTTCTGCCGGGCGGTTGGCGCCGAACCCTATTTCTGCGGCAATGTCGGCAGCGGGACGCCGCACGAACTGCGCGATTGGGTGGAATATTGCAATCTTCCCGGCGGCTCGACCTGGAGCGAGCGGCGCGCTCAGAACGGCTCGCCGGAACCCTTCCGCGTGAAATACTGGGCGGTGGGCAATGAAAGCTGGGGCTGCGGCGGTTCGTTCACGCCGGAAGAGTATGCGACGGAATACCGGCGGTTTTCGGTGTTTATGCGCAATTATGGCGATACACCGCTGGCGCTGGTGGCCTGTGGGCCGTCGGGGAATGATCCCGACTGGACGCGGCGATTTTTTACCCAATTGCAGGATCATCTCCAGGCCCCCTGGTATAAACTGCCGATCTATGGTTTTGCCGCACATTATTATGCGGGGCAGGCCGGTACGGCCACCGAATATACGGGTGCTGAGTGGTATCGGCTGTTGTGGCAGGCACAGCAGATGGAAAAGCTGGTCGTGGAGCAGCGCGCGCTGATGGATGAATTTGACCCACAGCGCGAGATTGGCCTGATTGTGGACGAGTGGGGTTCCTGGCATCCGCCGACACCAGGATACGAAAATCGGGCGCTGTGGCAGCAAAATACCCTACGGGATGGGTTGTTGGCGGCGCTGACACTGGATATTTTTAACCGCCATGCCGATAAAGTCATCATGGGGAATATCGCGCAGACGGTCAACGTGTTGCAGGCCATGATCCTGACCGAAGGCGATCAGATGCTTTTGACGCCGACCTATCACGTTTTTGATCTGTACCAGACCCATCAGGGCGCGCAGTCCCTTCGCACCGTGATCGAGACCCCAGACGTTCATTTCACCTATAATGGCGAAGCGCAGCAGCTACCAGGTTTGATGGGCGCGGCATCGCTTAAGGATGATTTGTTGACGCTGACCGTCGTGAATCCGCAGATTGGAACACCGGTTGAGACCGAAATCTGCCTGCCGGACGACATTTCGATTCAATCCATCCGGGAAACGGTGTTGACTGATGCCGATATTCACGCGCATAACACGCTGGAAAATCCAAACGCGATTACTCTGTCGGCAGCACGCGAACTTCCGGTTTTCGGCGCGACCATCCGCCACACCTTCGCCGCGCAGTCAGTGACACGGTTGGACATCCGGTTATAGCTTTTTTAAGCTGGGGTACGGACACAATCTATCGTGTCCGTACCATTGGCCCCCGCTGCTTCCCGGCGGCTATAGCAGCCTCCCTTAATATCCGGTAAAATATCGTAATTCTATAACCCTGATCTTGGAAATGCGTGGATGACCAGCGGCATCGTTTTTGACATCAAACGCTTCTCGCTGCACGACGGGCCGGGGATTCGCACTACCGTGTTCCTCAAAGGTTGCCGCTTGCGCTGTTGGTGGTGTCACAACCCCGAAAGCCAGCGCCCCAAACCCGAACTGATGCTGCGCCCGGAATTCTGTATCAACTGCGGCGCATGTGTCGGAGATTGCTCGCAAGGAGCGATTGAGTGGGATGGGGAACAGTACCACACCAACCGCGAACGCTGCGATGGCTGCGGCGATTGTATTGGCGCGTGTTATGCCGATGCGCGGGAAATGACCGGACGCGAAATGACCGTCGCCGAAGTAATGGCGGAAATCCTGCGGGATCGCCCGTTTTTTGAGGAGTCGCACGGTGGGGTAACGTTTTCCGGCGGCGAACCGCTGCTGCAAGGTGATTTTTTGCTGGAAATGCTGCAAGCCTGCCGCGCCCACGAACTGCACACGACGCTGGATACCTGTGGTCATGCGCCCACCTTCACCCTGGATCGCGTGCGCGAGTATGTTGATCTGTTCCTGTATGATTTTAAGCTGTTGGACGAGGTGCGCCACCACCAGTTTATCGGTGTTTCTACGTCGTTAATTTTGCATCATTTGCGGTGGTTACTGACAAATGGACACCGGGTCATTGTGCGGATTCCGGTCATCCCCGGCGTAAACGAAGATGATGCCACGCTGCGGCAGATGGCGGAATTCCTTGCCACTTTACCGCCACCGGAACGGGTAGACCTCCTGGCTTATCATCACCTGGGGATAGACAAATACGAACGGCTGAACCGCGTTAATCCCATGCCTGCGACGCCACCCCCAACCGAACAGCGCATGGCCGCCATTCAGCAGTTGTTTGAAGGATATGGCTTTCAAGTGAACATCGGAGGTTAGAAAGATGGCAATCAGCGCACGAGTGGCCCATTTGCGCCAGCAAAGTTTAGACGCGGTGCCGACCCTATCGCCAGAACGGGCGGAACTGGTCACACAGTTTTACCAGCAGCAGACCGTTAAATTGTCGATTCCGGTAGAACGCGCTCGCCTGTTTGAATATCTGCTGGCGCGCAAAACGATTTGCATTAATGACGGGGAACTGATTGTTGGCGAAAAAGGCCCAGCGCCCAAAGCCACACCGACCTATCCCGAACTGTGCTGCCACTCGCGGCGCGATCTGGACATTCTCAACACCCGCGAAAAAGTCTGGTTCCGCGTCAGCCCGGAAACTGTACAGGTCTATGAAGATCAGCTAATTCCCTACTGGCAGGGGAAAACGATGCGCG
>DATALK010000435.1:0-1830 GCA_036261085.1 Phototrophicaceae bacterium
TACCCTAACCCCAGGCATTGGCAGGCGCGTCTGGCGTCTCTATTCATGTTTGAGGTTAGCATCCCATGCCGGGAGATTACACCGTTTTAGCGCCCGTCTACGATACAATTGGTCTGGCCGATTTTGCCAAACGCATGACCCCCGTCCTGGTGGATTTTGCCCAGCAGCGGGATTGGCTTGGTCGTTACGTGGTCGTGTTGGGCTGTGGCACCGGGGCGGCAATTGACTACCTGTCGAATTATATGTTTACCGTGACGGGCGTGGACAATTCGCCGCAAATGCTGGAAATCGCGCAGGATAGATTTAAGGAAACTAACGCCTCGCAGCAGTTCATCGTGGGTGACTACCAATCCGGCTTTCCGCATAATCGTCACCAATAAGCCGTATTCTATCGGTGTCAGGTGCAGCCGTTGGCCGCGAATAAAAGCCTGCCGCCGGGGGATGTCCAGCTCAAGCTGGCGCACGGTGAGTTTAGTTTCCGGTTGGGGTGTCCAGTCAATTCGGCGCAGCAGCGCAGCCACCCGGGCGATCAGTTCTTCGGGCGAAAAGGGTTTCGCCATATAATCGTCCGCGCCCGCTTCCAGCGCCGTGACTTTATCGCGCTCCCGGCCATAACCGCTTAAGACGATCATCGGCAGGAAGGATTGTGAACGCACCTGCTTCAGCACTTCCAGGCCGTGAATATCCGGCAGATTAAGGTCGAGCAGTACCAGATCGGGGAGATTCTGGTTAATCTGATACAGGGCGATTTCCCCCCGGTCAACGGCTAGAGTATCATACCCGGCCTCGTTGAGCAGCGTCGAAACGACCTCCGCCGTATCTTCATCGTCCTCGACAATCAATATCTGTTTGTTGACGGGTTGTGTCATGACCATAGTGAGTTGCCCACTGTAACGGTTTTTATACTGTAGCCAAACGCCTCTTGAACACTGTAATCATATCCCATTTCGATATAGACTGGCAATAAAGATGTTTAGAGAGTTGTCTAAGGCGGCACAGTAGTACCTGTCAGTCCTTAACTTTGAGATAATGCTAGATGTACGATAATTCCAGCGCGGGCCTTAAATGCTTTCAAGAAGCCGTTGCGCGATAGTTTGCAGGGCTGTTTTCAACGTTTCGGTCTTTTGAACCGTAAATGGGAATTCAAGCTGTGCGAGAAATCGCGCCAACCAATAAGGATCATCCTCATAACAGCGCATTCGGGTTTTCCCCGCTTCACTTTCCAGCAGCGCCATGTCTGCCGGTATATAAGCCGCAACGGTGTCCAATGGCGCGTGAATCAGTACCTCAAATTCATAAATTCCCGGCAGTCGCGCCAGCGATTCAAGGACATAGGTTTTAGGGTCAGGCTGGTCGGCAGCTTTATAAGGCTCATCGCTGGTCCGGAGTTCGCGGATGCGATCTAAGCGAAAAATGCGGCGGTCTACGCGCCAATGACAGTATGCCGGAATGTACCAGGTTTTGCCATGCAGCACCAACCCGTAAGGCGAAATGACGCGCTGCGTTTGTTCCTCCGCTGTTTCATACGTCAACCAGAGGCAGCGGCTTTCCAGCGCGGCCAGACTAATCGTTAACAGCCATTCACTGGCAAGGGGAGAGTTGCGCAGCGGCAGCGCCTCAACTGCAAGAAACTGGCGCAAAGCCTGCGCTTTTTGTTGTAAAGCTTGCGGCAGCACCCGCTCGATTTTGGCGGTGGCGCTCTCAATCCAGTGGGGCGAAAACGTTCCCAGTTCGCGCATCAATCCCAGGCCGACCATGACGGTGACAATTTCATCAGGGTTAAACATCAGCGGTGGCAGACGGAAGCCGGGTCTTAAAGAATACCCGCCG
>DATALK010000440.1:0-6452 GCA_036261085.1 Phototrophicaceae bacterium
TGGCGGGCAGCGCGTGTAAATACACCTGACTGTCGAGGTACACGCCTTTGCCCAACCGGATATTCGCCGGACACAGCAGCCGCACATTGTGTTCGATCAGCGGGATACCATCCGCGTGCAGCAGCGCTTTGTAGGCTAACCCGCGCAGTCCCACCCCTACCAGACTCGGCAAACCACCCAGCAGCGTCATGATGGTTTGTTCCAGGAGATACCGGGAAACGCTGGTGGATTGACTTTTCAGGTAATAACGCAGTTCTTGCACAAGACCCATAAATTTTATCCTGGTTGAATGGTATGGCCCTTCCGGGCAATCAAATCGTGCGCCTCTTCCAAATTATCTACGGCATAGGTGGTTTGGGCAATCTTGGGGGAAATCTGCCGCCCAACATCCACAAACATGCGCATCACCCGGCTCAATTTGACAAAAATCGTCAACCCCTGATTGGGTGGCAGCTTTTTAATCGCATACTGAATGCCCATTAAAATCTGTGAGGGCGGGATGGATGAATGGGTCGCGTCCCCAATGATATGAACGATATGTGGGGTTTCCGCCAGCAAGGCCGCCGCATCATCAATCAGTTGATAGTATTCTTCTATTGTCCACCGGCCCTCATACGTTTCCATCAAGATGGTTTTTTCGTCATTGGCCCAGGAAATATGGATTGGCATAGGTATCTTTCAGTCTTCCATGATAGTTAGCTTCCATCCAGTATAATATTTTTCAAATAAAAAAGAGGCTTAAGGCCTCTTTTTTCTCAGACACAATTAAACTAACACCTACAACACCAACGTGGTTTCCGGGTGCAGCGCCATGTGGAACGCACTGCGCAGCCGCGCCGTCGAGGACATCTGGTTTCCGTGCAGCGATTCTTTAATCATATCTACCGCGTCTTGCAGATCGCAGGCGGCGGCAAAATCCAGGCCGAAGCGATCCCAACTGGAAACGAAGTTCCAGCGGCCCCGCCCCGTCAGCACCAGAATACTGCGCGCGCCAACGGCGACGCCAGCAGCCACATCCGTCCACGCATCCCCGACCATATAACTCTGCCGCAGGTCAATGTTAAATTCCTGGGCCGCGTGTTGCAGCATTCCCGGTTCCGGTTTGCGGCAGGTGCACGCTTCATGATTATCGTGCGGGCAGTGATACACTTTGGTGATGCACCCCCCGGCGCGCCGGACTTCGGCCTGCATCCGGTTGTGAATGCCATCCAGGGTCTCGATGCTCACCATCCCCCGATTAATCACCGCCTGATTGGTCACAACGAAAATGGGCAGCCCCGTCTCGGTCAGCGCGCGAATGCTTTCCAAGGCACCGGGTACAAATTCAAATTCGTCCCAGCTCTTGACATGATCTATGCGGTTCTGATTAATGACCCCATCTCGATCCAGGAAAATTGCGCCGGTCTGACCCATCATCGTTGTTCCCCCTTAAAGTTCAACGACTAATTTTTCTTCGGCAGCCTGCTCATTGAGCGCCAGCAGCCGTTCACAAATCGCGTGTTCCAACATCAGATGCACATCTTCGACCATCGCCATCACGTTCGACGGCACATGGACGGGCAGATCCACCATATTCTTAAGTTTGCCGCCGTCGTAACCGCAGAAACCGATGGTGATCGCCCCGGCTTCACGGGCCACCTGAACGGCGTTTAACACGTTGCGGCTGTTGCCGCTGCCGCTGATGCCGATCAGAATATCATTCGGGCGCACCAGCGGGATCAGTTGTTCGGAAAAAACCACATCGTAACCGATGTCATTGCTGATAGCGGTCATGATGGCATTGTTGTCGGTGAGGGCCATCACGCGGAAACGCGGTTGGCCGGAAACAATCGGGCGTTTCGCCAGATCACAGCCGAAATGGGTGGCCGTAGCGGCGCTGCCACCGTTGCCGCAGATAAACACGGTCTGACCGTTACGATTGGCTTCCACTAAAACTTCAACGACGCGCTCTACCGCGTCAAAGGGCAGATGATTGAGCAGGTCTTGTACGGTAGTAAAGTATTGACGAATGTCCACGAAGTTTCCTCAGGGCCTTACTCTAAACTGAATGTTTACAGTGTAGGGAGGCCCACCTTACACGCTCCCAAAAATCACCTAACAAGACTTCCTCATATTGTTCTTAACCACTTGGTGATAATTTGAACCATATAATCCGAATTGAAACATAGATTGGGGCTGTTTTCCAGGCGACCTTTGTCATATAGCGCCGATTCCCGACCCGCTTCCCGGCCTGATTGTTAAAATCACACTGACCTTGCAGGGGTAGATTTTTAAATTTTGTTTGTGTAGTTGCCGCCTGACGTTTAAAACGTCAATCCGTTATTATATTTTCAACTGGACGTTGTATAACCGGGCATAAGTGCCGCCTAACGCGATTAACTCATCATGGGTTCCTTGTTCCTCAATCCCGTTATCGGTCAGCACCACAATCCGCTGCGCATGTCTGACCGTTGATAACCGGTGCGCGATAACCAGCATGGTGCGATTATCGCTTAACTGCTCCAGCGCTTCCTGCACCGCCTTTTCACTTTCATTATCCAGGGCGCTCGTGGCTTCATCAAAAATAATCACGGGCGGATTTTTCAGAAAAACGCGCGCCAGGCTCAACCGTTGTTTTTGGCCGCCGGAGAGTTTCACGCCCCGTTGACCAATATCCGTTGCATAACCATCCGGCAGCGCCATAATAAAATCGTGAGCGTTGGCCTTCCTGGCGGCGGCCATGATTTCTTCCTCACGAGCCTCCAGCTTGCCATAGCGGATATTGTCGGCAACAGTTCCGGCAAACAGATAGACATCCTGTTGGACGATGCCGATGTGGCGGCGTAACGCGCGCAAACCAATCTCCCGAATATTCCGGCCATCGAGTCGGATTTCGCCCTCGGTGACTTCATAAAAACGCGGGATTAACGAACACAAGGTGGTTTTGCCCACGCCCGAAGACCCGACTAAGGCCACATATTCTCCGGGCCGGATGTCCAGCGACAGGTTCTTAATCACGTAATCATGGTCTTCTTTATACTTAAAGCTCACGTTTTTAAATTCCACCCACCCCTTTGCGTCGGGCAGATCAATGGCCCCCGGCCCATCCTGAATATCCGGTTCCATCTCCAGAATATCCATCAGGCGATTAAAACCGGTAACGCCTTCCTGATACAAGCGGGTAAAATTGACGGCGCGATGAATCGGCTCGATGAGCAGGCCCACACATAATAAATACGTCAGCAAATCCGCCAAATCTAACGTGCCCTTGATGATGCTGGCGCTCCCCAAAACAATCACCGCCAGGGTCAGGAGTTCGGTAAAGGCCTTGATCCCGGCATCAAGATGGGCCTCGCTTTTGTAACCTTCCTTGCGGCTAACAACAAATCGGTGGTTTTCCTCAGCAAACTTCCGTTTTTCAACCGCTTCATTGGTAAAGGATTGAACCACCCGAATCCCCGCCAGGGTATCCTCAACCTGCGCGTTAACATCGGCGATCCGTTCTTTACTCCGCGTCAGCGCGACGTTCATGCGTTGATTAAAGTAAAACGCATACACGGCCATCACCGGTAAAAACAGGAACAGCAGGACGGTCAACCCGCTGTTGATACTGAGCAAAATAATCAGAACGCCGGGAAACTTTAACAACGTAATGACCAGGTCTTCCGGGCCGTGATGACACAATTCCGACAGCCAGAACAGATCATTGGTGAGACGGCTCATCAGTTGGCCGGTTCGCTGTTCATCATAAAAGCTGAACGAGAGTTTTTGATAATGGTCAAACAAATCGCTGCGCATATCACTTTCCATCATCGCGCCCATCGCATGACCGCGATAATCCACAAACAGATTGCACACCAACTGGATGCCAACCAGAAACAGCATGACCGCACCCACCGCATAAATCTGGTCGAGCGCTTGGGGCAGATTATCTGCCAGCACATTTTTGGTGATATAGCGAGCGCACAGCGGGAGTGCCAGGGCCACTCCCGCCAGAATCAAGGCACAGGCCAGATCAGCGAGCAGCAAACCTAAATAGGGTCGGTAATAGGATAGGAATTTTTTGCCGCGTGAATTCACAAATTGCTCCTCAAATAGACCGCCAACTGTTTTTTCGAAAAGGGGAACGGGGGTGGGGCGCTCAAAGCCATCGGACAGAACCCAAACCACCGGTGGCCGTGAATTCGTTCGCGGTAGGACTGAGAAAACGCTAATGGGTTGTTTGTGATGACCTTTATCCTTTAATAACGCTTTTGAACTATTATAAGCCGTTGTGATTATAAATAAGTTGAGTCAGTGAGTCAAAATAGACGGCCAATTTCACCTGGGAGACTACTGGACTCCCGTTAAGTTCCATGTTATAGTGATTTTGGTCTTTTTATTAGAGCGTCCATCACAAGGTGCTTTATGTTAACCCTCGCCGCTGGCGAACTTGATGATACCCACCACGCTGCTGTTGGTTGCACACCTGTCCAGGGTGATACCGCGCCATCGTGACTGACTAACGCCTCGGCACGATCCTTCCCGTTCGTTTCAAACGATTTACGATCTAATACGGTATCTGGCTTCCGGCAGTCTGGCAGTTATCCGCCTCCCGGTGATTAAAGTCTGATACACACTTTCGGGTATTCCGTAGGGTCTATCGCCCTACTGCACTACTCCGGTTCGGCCCTTGCGCCTACCGGCTGCATGATTAAACACAAACAAAGGGAAAACGATGAACACGACCAATAATCGAAATAAACATAGACAGAGCGGGGATGCAACGGTGGTTGTTATCCCAGGAACTTTACGGTATGTAAACCAGATGGAGCGGTGTCACCAACTGGCCTACGGGTATGAACCCGGCCAGGGGGATGACGAAGACCTGACGGCGGAAAAGTACGCCTATCACCTCCAGATTTTCCCCGAAGGCCAATTTCTTGCCCTGGATACCCAAACCGATTTAGTCATCGGCATGGCAACCAGTATGCAGGTCAACCTGCCTCACGATCACTCCTTTATCGCCAGTTGGTCTCACACCACCGGCGGTGGCTGACTGACCACGCACGACCCGCACGGCGCTTGGCTGTACGGGGTGGACTGTGTCGTCCGGCCTGATTCTCAAGGGCGGGGTGTCGGTGGCAAACTCATTCAAGCGCGCTTTGATCTGGTGCGCGCGCTGAATCTGCGCGGCATGGTGGCGGGCAGTTTGATTACGGACTACCACCTTGTGGCCGATCAGATGAGCGCCGACCAGTATGTGCGGGAAGTCGTTAACGGCCAGCGCTTTGACAACAACCTGAGTAAACAACTGATTAAAGGCTTCCAGGTGCGCGGGTTAATTCCCAATTACACGGTGGCCGCTTCCTCCTGCGGTTATGGCGTGGAAATTGTGTGGGAAAACCCGGATTATGTCCCGGTAGCACCCGCGCCGCTGCGAGTCCCCACCCGGCGGGCGGCCATATCGCCACCGGTCTATTCGAGTTTGTGAGTCTGTCGTACCGAGCATCGCCGCTGGCGATCTATTTTTGTGTGACCAATTTTCAACGCGAACATGAAGGAGCGCGTTTTTACGCAGTTGTATGAGTGACGAGCCTGCAAGTCAAAACCCAATTCTGATTTTACCCAGTTCGGCGGGTTATGCTGGACAAATGCAAGACATGATGGCCGAGGCGTATGGCTGTGAACCCGGCGACGAGAGTTTCACCGCCGACCATTTTCGCCGCCATCAGGAACTATTCCCCGAAGGCCAGTTTATCGCCGTTGACCAGACTACGGATCGCGTCGTAGGGTTCACCGTCAGTATGCGAATGCACTTTGACCCCGCGCGCCCCCTGCTGGATTACTGGTGGGCTTCGATTGGTGACGGCTGGCTGACCACCCATAATCCCGATGGCGACTGGATGTACGGCGTCGAGTCGTGTGTCCTCCCGGCCTATCGCGGGAAAGGCGTTGGCAGCCGGTTGATGGACGCCCGCTTTGCGACGCTGCGCCATCTGAATTTACGCGGCATGGTCGCCGGTGGCGCGATTATTGATTATGGCGCGGTGGCCGACCACATGACCGTCGAGGACTATGTGCAGGCGGTCATTGCGGGCCAGCGCTTTGACACCAATTTGACCAAACAACTGCACAAAGGTTTTCAGCCGCGCGGCCTCATCCCGAATTATTGTGATGATGAGACCTCACGGGGGTGTGCCGTATTAATTGTGTGGGATAACCCGGATTATTGGCCCGCTGGCCGCGAACCGGCGGCAGCCTATCCGCTCCCGCAGCGTCCGCTGGTTCCGGTATACCGGTAAATTTTTGATGCGGCCATGATAAGGGAAGGAAACGTTTGAAATCGGATACAGACGTAGGGGAGGGCCGATGTGCCCTCCCATACGAACAAAGTTAAGCCAAAAGCTGAAAGGAAAGAGGGTGAGCCCCCCGTTTAGATAATCGGGCCACCCGAGCTAAAGTCGTCTGAAAGCGGTGTAAAACCCGGCGCA
>DATALK010000445.1:0-5644 GCA_036261085.1 Phototrophicaceae bacterium
TGATTGAGCGCCAACTGCATCCCCCGTAAGCGCTCCACAAAAGAGGGATGGGTGATGAAAGGCATAATCGCGCCGATATTACGATGCTGAATCCCGGTTGACAGTTGGCGCGCCGCTTTACTGCGCCGGAAGCCAAGCACCTGGATCGCATTTAAGACCTTTTCCTGGGTTTCCGGGCTGACGCGCGCGCTGTTATTGAGAACCCGCGAGACCGTCCCCACACCAACCCCCGCCATTCGGGCGACATCGTAAACCGTAGGATTGGGCATCGTAATATCGGCGCGATTATGCCTTTCATCACCCATCCCTCTTTTGTGGAGCGCTTACGGGGGATGCAGTTGGCGCTCAATCATCAAGCCAACGACTTCAATCTGATTCTCTACACGGTGAGTGAGCCGGATCGGTATCACGAGCAATTACTGGCAATTGTCGAACAAGCGGCAGTTGATGGCTTGCTGATTACCACCTTAAATGTTTCCGATGAGCAGCACGATTTGCTGCTACAAAGTGGCATCCCCTTTGTCCTGTTAAGTGATGCCGGAACGGAAGCGCTGAACTGCATCAGTCTGGACAATCAACACGGTGGGTATCTGGCAACGCAGCACTTGTTAGAACTGGGACACCGCCGCATTGCTTACGTGGGGGATGAATTCCCCAATAGCTATGGCTTCCCCACCAGTGAATTACGTTATCAAGGTTATCTCGCCGCCCTCCAGGACTATGCGGTTCCTTATCGTTCCGACTATGTTGGGCTGGGGACACACGGCGAAGACACCGCCCACCACCTGACAAAACAACTGTTAGCGCTGCCGGAACCGCCAACCGCCATTTTTGCGATGTCTGACATCCAGGCTGTCGGCTGTATTCAGGCCATTCGGGAGGCGGGATGGCGCGTACCGGAAGATCTGTCGGTGATTGGCTTTGACGACGTGCAGTTGAGCCGCTATATCGGCTTGACTACCGTCCGGCAGCATCTTGAACAGAGCGGTTATCTGGGAATGCAGCTTTTGCTGGATTTGTTGATCAAATCCAGCAGCGTTGTCTCGCGGAAGCTGCCACCGCTGGAAGTGATCGTGCGGGGAACGACCCAGCGGTATTCCGGCCTGGATGTTTAAGCAGACCGAAGTTTATCAAGCAGAAAAGCGTCGAACCATGCGACGTTAAACTCCGTTGCAATGACTTACAGCGAAAGGGACAAGTGACCAGAAAGGAGTAAGATTTGAAACTTAAAGCCTAAAAGGTAGGGCCAGGTTGCCGCCTGACCCTGTCGGCACATTTCTGTACCTAAATAGAAAACCAGGAGAATTTTAGCATGAAAGCCAAGTTTACTCTTGTCCTTTTTACTATTGCGATTCTAGCGGTTCTCTTAGCTGCGGCCCCCGCCTTCGCGGAAGAGGCCACCCCTAGCTGCGGAACCGAACCTATCACCCTCAATGCGTATTTCGAGACCGGCTTCGACATTCCCTTCAAACTTTCCGAAGAGTTTGCCAAGCAGTACCCCAATGTAACCTGGGACATCAAACAGGATCAGTTCACCAATCTCATCAACTCGACGCCGCGCCTGCTTTCTGGCGACAATCCACCCGACCTCATCCGGCTGCCAACGATGGTTTCGTTTGCCAATCAAGGGCTGCTTAAAAACCTGGATGACTACGCTGTCGCTTTCGGTTGGGATAAGTGGCCCGTACCGCAGCTTGACCAAAACCGCGTCGCGGAAGATGGCACGCGCGGTTCCGGCGCGCTCTATGCGATGGGCCTCAACTACAGCCTGACCGGCATTTTCTACAATAAGGAACTGGCGACCCAGATTGGTATGACCGAACCGCCCCAAACCCTCGCCGAGTTTGAAGAACTTCTCGCCACAGCAAAAGAGGCTGGACTCCTCCCCATTATGCAGTGGGGCAGCGCCAAAAGCGGCATGGGCCTCGCCTTCCCGCTGCAAGCGTTGATGGCCTCCGTCGGCCCGGTAGAACCCATCAACGAATGGATTTACCAGAAACCCGGCGCGACGATTGATACCCCGGAGAACCTCATCGCCGCCCAACACCTGGAACAGTGGGTCAAGGATGGTTACTTCCCGCCGGACATCAATGCCATCGAATATACGGATGCCAACGCGCGCTTCGCTAAGGGTGAAGGGGTCTTCATTTTTAACGGTGACTGGCAGAATGCCGCTTACGACACCGACATGCCCGGTAACATAGGCTTCTTCGTGATGCCACCGGCAGAGGCCGATGGATCGCCAGCGGCCATGTCTGCGCCGCTGACCTACGGGATCGCTGCCAATGCCAAAAACGCGGATTGTGCGGCCTTCTTCCTGAATTGGGTCGCCACGAACGAAACCGCCCGCGAGATTGATGTCGCCATTGGGGGTTCCAACCCTGGTGGCCCGTCGGGTCTCACCATGCCCGCCGTCGCCGAAGGATCGGTGACCAACGAAACGCTGGCGGCAGGCGTCGTGGTTGGCGAAGCCGGGACATCAATGGACTTCATTGCTAATGCGACCAGCGCGATCTTCGCGCAAGGCTGGACGCCCGAACTGCAAAAGCTGGTTGGTGGTCGGCAGGACGCCGCCGGTCTGCTCAAAGCGGTTCAGGCCGAATACGAAAAACAACTCGAACAGTAGCCGTAACAGGCGCAGGATGATTCCTGCGCCTGCCCAATCGATGGTAACCATCATGATAACATCCGATAATCGCCCTACGGCTCCCGCGTTCGCTCGGCAGACCGCTCTCAGCAAAGTATTTCGGCGGGAGACCCTCATCGGTTGGCTGTTTGTCCTACCGGCACTGGTCATGTACGCGGTGTTTGTGCTGCTGCCGCTCGTGTTGAGCATCCGGTACTCGTTCTTTCGCTGGGACGGAATTGGCCCAATGACCTGGGTGGGCCTCGACAATTATGCCACCGTTCTGGATGATCCCGACCTGGTGGGAACGATTCTCAATGCGTTTGAATTAGTTCTGTTTTTCAGTTTTGTCCCGGTAACACTGGGCCTCGTCGTCGCCAGTGTGATTTATCGGGTAGCCACCGGACGGCTGGGAACGATTGCCCGCACCGTTTTATTCCTACCGCAGGTTATCCCGCTGGTGGCAGCCGGGATTATCTGGGGCTGGCTGCTGGCGCTGCCGGGGTTAATCAATCAAATCCTCAAGGCAGTTGGCCTGAGCGCCGTCGCGCGCGCCTGGCTCGGCGACTTCGATTGGGCGCTTCCGGCTGTCGGTTTCATCGGCATCTGGGTGCTGCTGGGCTTCTGCACCGTCCTGTTGTGGACAGGCATGACCAAACTCGACCCGGCCCTTTATGAATCCGCCCGCATTGACGGCGCGGGCTGGTTCACGGAGTTTGGCAGAATTACGGTTCCGCTGCTCCGAAATGAGATTGGAGTCTGCCTGACCGTAACAGTGATCGCCGCGCTGGCGGCTTTTGACATTGTTTATGTTGCCACCGCTGGCGGCCCCGGCAACTCAACCGCCGTTCCGGGAATCCAGATTTATATCCTGGCGTTTACCGAGCAACGCATTGGCCTGGCGTCGGCGCTGTCGGTCATGCTCATGGCGCTGGTGTTGATCGTCATTCTCCCCATCCAGCGCTTAAGCCGGGAGGTCGCACAATGAAGATTGGTCAGGGGGAACTTTGGGCGGGGCGGACACTGCTCATTGGGCTGATGCTGATCACGATTTTGCCGCTCATCAGCATTTTCACGACGGCGCTGCATCCATCGGGAACTGTGCCTAACGGCTTGGAATGGCCCGCTGACCCGCAGTGGGGTAACTTTATTGAAGCCTTCAATGTAGCGAATATGACCACGCTCCTGGCCTCAAGTTCGTTTATCGTGGTTGCGGTAGTGCCAATTGCGCTGATTATTTCGACAATGGCCGGGTTTGCCATCGGCCAACTGCGCATTCCCGGTTCGCGCCTCCTCCTGTTTTTGTTCGTGTTCGGGCTGACACTGCCCTTCGGGGGCATCATCGTTCCGCTTTATTATCTCGAACGAGATATGGGCATCTATAACACACGGTTGGCAATTGTGCTGCCATTGATTGGGTTATATATGCCGTTTGCAGTCTTCTGGATGCGCGCGCACTTCGTTAATATGCCAACCGAAATCTCCGAGGCGGCCCGTGTGGATGGGACGACGACCTGGGGGCTGTTCTGGCGCATCCATCTGCCGCTGGCGCGCGCACCCATCGCGTCATTGGGCATCCTCATGTCGGTCTGGACATGGAACCAGTTTCTTATCGCGCTGGTACTGGTCGAAGACCCGACGCAGCGCACAATGGCGGGAGCGCTGGGAGCGTTCCAGGGACACTATGCCACCAATGTGCCCCTGCTGTGCGCGGGCACGATCCTGATTCTGCTCCCCACCCTCATCATCTTTATCCTGTTCCAGCGCCAGATTATCTCGGCACTGCTCCAGGGTTCGGTCAAGGGCTGATGAGCGGATTAATCGTCAACCTGTTTTTCTAAAGGCGGTTTGTGCCCGCCTCTTGTTCAAAAGAAGTAATTTTCCGTCGGGGTGAGGTAAATCTCATCCCGACATCACAGCATGAGTTTCATTCGATCTATACTTGAGCCTCTACGTAACTAAGCAGCCAATAACATCAAAAACGAACCGCAAACAATCCCCGATAAGGAATTTTCGATGCGTAACTGCGTTCATTTAATCACCTATGCCAACCGCCTGGGTGGCCCCCGCCTGGAAGACCTTCAGCGTTTATTCGCTGGCCCGCTCAAAGGTGTTTTAGGTGGGGTGCATCTTCTGCCGTTTTTTTATCCCGTTAATGGCGCGGATGCCGGATTTGACCCCATTGACCATCTGATGGTTGATCCCAGTCTGGGGGACTGGAGCAATCTCACGGCCTTAAGTGGTGAACTTGAAATCACCGCTGATTTGATCGTTAACCACATTTCCAGCCAATCGCCTCAGTTTCAGGATTTTCTCCAGAACAGCGACCAATCGCCCTATAACGGCCTGTTCCTGACTTTTGCCAGCGTGTTCCCCACCGGCGCAACCGAGGAACAACTCCTGCAAATTTACCGCCCCCGTCCCGGTTTGCCCTTCACCACCCTGACGCGCGCCACCGGGCAAAAGTCCATTTTATGGACGACCTTTACGAGTGAGCAGATTGATCTGAATGTGCGCCATCCGCAGGGGGAGGCCTATTGGCAGGCCATCCTGCACCGGTTTCAGGAACATGGTATCAAAACGATTCGCCTGGATGCCGTGGGGTATGCCATCAAAAAGCCGGGGACCAGTTGTTTTATGATCCCCGAAACTTTCACGTTCATCGAAGAACTGGCGCAGTACGCTCGGTCTCTTCGGTTAGAAGTGCTGGTGGAAATCCATTCCCATTATCGGCAGCAGATTGAGATTGCCCGCCAGGTGGATCGCGTTTATGATTTTGCCCTACCGCCTTTGATCCTCCACGCCCTTTTTAATAAGACCGCGCGCTACCTCAAAACCTGGCTGACTATCAGCCCCCGGAACGCCGTGACGGTGCTGGATACCCATGACGGCATTGGCGTGATTGATATTGGCGCAGCAGTGGAGTCGGATGGTTCAGTATCGCCGGGTCTCGTTCCGGCCCACGAATTGGACGCGCTGGTGGCGACCATTCATGAAAAAAGCGGCGGTCAGAGCCGG
>DATALK010000453.1:0-2333 GCA_036261085.1 Phototrophicaceae bacterium
CTTCACCAATGCGTTTCTGCCACGTCCCCTTCACCTTTTCAATTTTATCGGGGTTAACACCCACATGCACCGCCATTACCAGGAGGTGGCGCGCGCGCTCAGTTGGGAAAGTGTGCCGCCGGATACCGAAGCGCGGGTCGTTCAGACCATGATTCTGGTGGACGATGTTCACGCGGAAACGGTGCGCCTGGTCAATTTCGCCAAATCGCTCGGCCATCGCTGGCGGGCGGTGCATGTGGGTGTTAACCCCGATAAAATTGAAAAGGTGAAGGGGAAGTGGCAGAAACGCATTGGTGAAGGGGAACTGGTGATTCTGGAGTCGCCGTATCGCCTGCTCGCTGAACCCATTCGAGATTATATCGAAGAAATTCAGCAGGAATATCCCGGCTGTTTTGTCCACATCATCATGGGGCATCTGGCGATGGATACCTTCTGGGAGCAGGCGTTACACCAGAACACGGCCTTTATCTTCAATCTATCGTTGGCCCGCATGGAAAATGTGGTGGTGACAACGGTTCCCTACCAGATTCATCCGCTCTCCGAACATGAAGTCGAGGATGAGGAAAAAGAAGAAATCATCGTCAGCCGGTAAAGTGGTGGCGTTGAAAAACCAGCGGGGGACATTGATTGTCCCCCGTTTTGTTTATAACCGTTGAATTTTGCCCTAATTCGCTTCCGCCAATGGTAGGGTTACATAAAAGACGGAGCCTTCGCCCAGGCGACTTTCCAGGCTGATCTGGCCCTGGTGCGCTTCTACCAGACTTTTGACAATCGCTAATCCCAGACCTGTGCCTTCAATGCTGTCGGTTTCGGGCCGACGAACGCGGTAAAAACGGTCAAAGATGTGCGTCTGGTCTTCCGGGCTAATTCCTAACCCGTTATCCTGAACCGCGACCCGCAGCATATTGCCTTTGGTTTCGGCTTTCACCTTCACCCAGCCTTCGGGCGGCGTGTATTTCACGGCGTTGCCAATGAGGTTAATTAGGATTTGACGCAGACGTGCATAGTCGCCGGTCACACACGGCAGATCATCGTGGGTGTCGGTGGTCAGCGACATGGATTTGTTCTGGGCAGCGGGACGCAGCGAATCCATGCAGTCCGCGACAACCGTGTTCACCTGGACGGGCTGGAGGTTCAGTTGAATGCCCGACTCGATTTTTGCCAGGTCAAGCAGGTCATCAATGAGATGGCGCATGTTTTGCACGGCGCGGCGAATCATCTGAACGGAGTGCATCCCCTGAGGGCTGACGGCCTGCTGCATCATCATCAGTTCGATGTAACCGTTCATAACGCTCAACGGCTGTTTGAGGTCGTGGGACACGGTAGCGATCAGTTCCCCCTTAAGTTTGTCCATTTCTTTAAAGGGGGTGATGTCGTGCATGACAATAATCCAACCGAGGCTCGCGTTATAGGTAAAATTCGCGTGGAAAATTCGCTCGTTGGGCATCGGGATTTCTTCAACCAGATTGGTTCCGAGGGTTTTGGCCCGCCGGTAGGCATCCAGCAGCGGGGTATGGTCAATGGCTTCAAACAGGTTGCGGCCCTCGGTGGCTTCAGCGAGATAGAGTTGCAGGGCGGCCAGTGCCGATTGATTCATTAAAATCAGTCGGTCATCGCGGTCAATGGCGATAACCACATCCACCGTGTTGCTGAGGATGTGCGAGAGTTTTTCACGTTCGCGGACGGCTTCATCGTACAACCGCGCGTTATCAATGGCGACCCCGGCGCGGGTTGCCAGCTTTTCGACAAAATCCAGATGGGCTTCGGTAAAACCGTTCAGCCGTTTACTTTCAATGGTGATGACCGCGACCACTCGATCTTCGCGCATAACCGGCACACCGAGTTGGGAGCGGGTGGTGCTGGCAACCGGCACAAAATCTTTGTCGAGCAGCACATCCGGTATAATTTCCGCGTGACCGGAATGGGCGACCCGCAGGGCAATGCCTGGCCCATATTCGCGCCGGAGTATTGCCAGTTGTTCACCGGGGATTTCAAAACCATAATCCGCGACAAAACGCAGTTCGTCGGTTTCCTGATTGTAGAGCGTCAGCGTGGCGGCCTGGGCGGTAGTAAAACGTAGTGCCCAATCCAGCGTCATCTGGAACACCGCGTGCAGGTCAATGGTGTCGTTGAGTTCCTGGTCAATCTGCCGCTGAAGGGACATCTGGGTGACGGTATCCGCCAGCTTGCGGACCATGCGCCGGTGGGCCAGGGCATTGTGCAGTAACACGGCGGTTTGGTTGGCAATGAGGGTGAGCGCGTCCTGATGTTCAATGGTGAGGGGCAGGTTGCTCACATGGTTATCAACCAGGGCGACTCCCAGCAGTTGTTCG
>DATALK010000456.1:0-4273 GCA_036261085.1 Phototrophicaceae bacterium
CCGTTTTGATGAGATTTTCGAACCTGAAAACTTAGTTGTTGGTAATTACAGTAAGTGAAGGAAAACTTTCTGTGAGCGAATCCTAAACAACGGTCTCACGGCGAAAATTGGGAGTGCGGCGGGCCGGTAAGTCTTTGGTAATTTTTGCCATATTTTGGCAATAAATTCTGCATTTTTCGGTTGTTGCACCCCTTACCGGCATATGTTATATTCTCGAACTACGGAAGCCCATAAGGGCGCAAACCATAAACCAGATTGGGGTGGTTTATGGTTCGGGATAGCTGGCACTTAGAGTTTTATAAGGAGCAAATCGAGAATGTTAAAGTCGCTTCGTTTTATCGTTGCTGTTCTTTTCCTGCTGATGCTGGTCGCTGGCGTTGTCAGCGCGCAGGATGAGAAGATTTTGGTCATTGGCTGGGAGCAGGAACCCCCGAAACTCAGCCCCTGGGCGGACAACACCTTTGGTTCCCTCATTGATGGCTTTGTTCGTCGTGATGTTTGGGATTGGGATGTCAACCGAGACATTTATCCGGTGATGGTTGAAGAAGTTCCCACGCTGGAAAACGGCGGGGTGGAAACCCTGGACAATGGCAATACGCGCGTCACCGTCAAACTCCGTGAGGATTTGGTCTGGTCGGATGGTGAACCCGTCACCAGCGATGACTGCCTGATCTGGCACGAAGTGATGATTGACCCCACCAAGGGTGCTGTCCAGCGGGAAAATTACCCGGATGTGGTCGAGAGCTTCGAAGTTGTTGACGACTACACCGTTACGATTACCTACAACAAACCCTGGCCGGATTATACTTTCGACTCGGAAGTTCAGTGTGGCCGCCTCCCGGCGCATATTTTCCGTCCCATTCTGGAAGCTGACGGCAATATTGACAATGCCCCCTTTGGCAGCGGCGAGGGCGTCGTTGGTTATGGCCCGTATCTGTTCGACGAATGGACGATTGGCAGCCAGATCAGCCTGAGCAAAAACCCGAACTGGGACGGCGAACCGGCCAAATTTGACAAAGTGATCCTGCGTTTTATCACCGACAGCGCGCAGATGCTCAATGCTCTGGAAGCGGGCGAAGTAGATGTGACCTTCAACTGGTCGGACGATCTGGTTGACAGCTACAGCGCCATTGAGGGTGTGGAAGTTTTTAAGACCGACGGCGTGTATGGCGATGCGGTCTGGATGAATGTGGGTAACTACAAAGGCTTGCAGGAAGCCCATCCCATCCTGGGTGACGCGAAAGTCCGCGAAGCCATCATCACTGCGATTGATCGCGTGGCGTTGGCGGAAGAACTGGTCGCGCCTGGCGTTGGCGTTCCCAAGTCCTGGACACCGGCGCAGTTCTGGGCCGAAGACCTGCCTTACTGGGATTATGACGAAGCCAAAGCGAACGAACTGCTGGACGAAGCCGGTTGGGTTGACACCAACGACAACGGCACTCGTGACAAAGACGGCATGGAACTGGTGCTGCGCTTCTACACCACCACCCGCCAGATTCGTATGGACTATCAGGTTGTCATTCAGGAATATCTGAGTAAAGTTGGCGTGGGTGTGCAATTGCTCCCCATCCCCTCGAACATCCTGTTTGCTTCCTTTAATGATCGTGGTATCCTGGACACCGGCGATTTTGATCTGGCGTTGTTTGCTCTGAGCAGCAACCCGCTGTCGCCCGCGTTTGCTGCGCCCGACTGGTTCGGCTGCGGCAGCACTCCCACCGCTGAACTGCCCACCGGTAAGAATGGCTGGGGCGCGTGCAGTGAGGCGTTTGATGAGGCCGATTTGGCCGTGTCCACCACCATTGACCCGGCGGAACGTATGGAACTGGCTGGCGAAGCCCAGAAAGCCTTCTTTGACATGGGCTTCTGGCACGGTCTGTATCTGCGTCCGACGTGGTACGCCGTTAGTACCGCTGTGGTGAATGTGGATGAAGAAGTCCAAAACCTGGGTACACTGTCGCAGAACTACTTCAATCACGTTGAATACTGGCAACCGGCTGAATAATTGAATTGTGGTTGTAAGCAGCAGGAGCGACCCAACAAACCGCTCCTTCTGGCTTAGGGTTTCACGCCCTAAATATGAAAGTTAAACCGGACAAGGGCTTTAAACCCCTTGTCCGTATCTGCCAATGTTTGGTTCTACGGTGACACACGGTTTGTGTCCTGACTATTCTGAGTAAAATCTATGGGCAAATACATAATCCAGCGGGTGCTCCAGGCTATTCCCCTGATTTTTATCGTCACCCTCCTGATTTTTATCCTGATGAAAATTTCCGGCGATCCGTTGGCCTACCTGGTTCAAGACCCGCGTGTCACGGAACGCGACCGGATGCTGCTGCGCGCCAAGTATGGTCTGGACGATCCGTTGACGATGCAGTTCGTCCATTGGGTTTTTGGGGATGAGGGTTACGAACGCCAACTGGATACCGACCAGAATGGGGAATTTGACACGACTGTCGTTGGCGAACGTCGGGGCATTATTCGCGGCGATTTTGGTGAATCCATCCGGTATCGCAAACCCGTCACCCAGGTAATCGGCCAGTTCTTACCCAATACCCTGCTGTTAGGGACTACTGCTTTGGTACTGACGATTGTCTTGGCGTTGGTCATTGGCGTGTTTGCGGCGCTGCGGCAGTATACGCTGGCCGATAATATTATTACGGCGGGCGCGTTTATCACGTATTCGATGCCTTCCTTTTTGCTGGCGCTGGTGCTGGTACAGATTTTTTCCATTCAGTTCCGGCGCTGGGGTTTACCATCGCTGCCCGTTTCCGGGATGTATGACCCGCGCGGCGACCAGTCCATAGATGAACTGGTACGCCATATGATTCTCCCGGTAGCGACCCTGGCGCTGATTAATATCGCCAGTTGGAGCCGATATATCCGCTCCACGATGTTAGAAGTCATTAGCAGCGATTATATCCGTACCGCGCGCGCCAAAGGTATTTCGGAACGCCGCGTGGTGTTTCTGCACGCGCTGAAAAATGCGTCACTGCCGCTGGTGACACTGGTTGGATTAAATATCCCATTTATCCTCAGTGGGGCGGTCATTACCGAGACGATCTTCTCCTGGCCCGGCATGGGGTATATGTATATCAATGCCCTGGATCAATTTGATGCCCAACTGGTAGTAGCCTTTGTGTTGATGCTGGCGATTGCGGTGGCGTTTTTCCAACTGCTGACCGATGTGATTTACGCCTGGCTTGATCCTCGGATTCGTTATGATTAACCCTGTGATGGTTAAGGTTTAGAGAATTTATGGCTACTGCAACGCAAACCCAAACCGGTGTGATTACCCTTCAGGATGAACGCCGCGAACCCCAATCTATGACGAAGGTCGTCATCCGACGTTTTTTTAAACATCGGATGGCCGTCGCTGGTGTCGTTTTGCTGGGGCTGATTATGCTGTACGTCACCGTGGGGGCCGTCGTTTTTTCCGAAGATTACGCCAACCAGACCAGCGTTCGGAATAAATTTGATGCGCCTACCGCCGAACATATTTTTGGCACGGACAGTGTGGGCCGCGATGTCCTGGCTCGTAGCATCTATGGCGGCCAGATTTCGCTGGCAATTGGTGTGATCGCCATGTTGATTTCGATCTCAGTTGGGACTGTCGTCGGTCTGGTTGCCGGTTATTTCGGCGGTCTGGTGGACGCCCTGCTGATGCGTCTGGTCGAGGCGATTTTAACGATCCCGCTGTTGATTTTACTGCTGCTGCTGTCGCGTGCGTTGATGGAAATCAGCGCCTCCACAACGGTGATTTTGGGCCGCGAAATCAGCGTGACGGTGGTGGTCATTGTCCTGATTATCGGCCTCACCAGTTGGACGAGTCTGTCCCGGATCGTGCGTTCGATGGTGCTGTCCTTGAAGGAACAGGAATTTATCGTCGCGGCGCGGGCGTTGGGAGCGGATAACTCCCGCATTATCTTCGGCCACATCCTGCCGAACTGCCTGGCCCCCATCCTGGTATCGGCCACCTTGAACGTCGGGGTCGCCATTGTGGTGGAATCCGCGCTCAGTTTCCTCGGCTTTGGTGTCATGCCGCCCACCGCCACCTGGGGCAATATCCTCAACGGCGCGCGGCAGAGTATTGACGATTACTGGTGGCTGTGGATGGCCCCCGGCGCGCTGATTATGCTCACGGTGCTGGCGATCAACTTTGTTGGTGATGGCCTGCGGGATGCCTTTGACCCACACAGTATGCGGTAATCCTGGATAATTCAGGAAGGGCGCAGCCATTGCGCCTTTTTTGATTCTGTGACCATGATTTCAGTAA
>DATALK010000478.1:0-2329 GCA_036261085.1 Phototrophicaceae bacterium
CCGTTGTTGGCAGCCGCACCGTACTACCCGTGCGGCTGCTAAGCCATTGGCAGAATGCCCCAGCTTCGTACCAGTTTATCGTTTCGCGGGGGCGTTCGTCACCTTTAAAACGGGCAGTATGACCAGGCCGTCTTTTTACTGAAACAAGCCAAAGCCAACGGCTATAAATCGCGGTTTATCAGTATTGATGCCATCCTTCAGGAAGCAGAAGCGGCATTGGAACGCCAGTCATACCTGATCGAAGCGGAACGCGAATACCGGCAAATTGCGGAACTACTGAAACTCAAACGCACCCACAAATTGGGTTTGGACGCATTTATTGCCTTCCACCGCGATTTTCCCGATTTCGACCCGGATCATCTGGTAGAAAAATACAGTGTGAACGGCTTCTCAGCTCACACCGTTAATCTGGCCGTTCCCCGGGAAAGCCGCGACCAAACCGATTTCACGCTGCCGCTGTTAGAGTGGTGTCCAGTTCCGACAGGGTTAGTTGAACTTCTAGACCAGGATGAGGCGGGCCAGCGGCGCGTGCGGCGGGTAGAAGTCGCCGCTTTTCAAATCAGCAAATATCCGATCACCAACAAACAATACCAGACGTTTATAGACGACCCGCAAGGATATATGAATCCAGTCTGGTGGCAGTTTGCCCCCCAGGCGCAAGATTGGCACATGAACAATCCCGCCCCCAAAACGCCCCGCTTTAAAGGTGACGAACGCCCCCGCGAAACGATAAACTGGTACGAAGCTGGGGCATTCTGCCAATGGCTTAGCAGCCGCACGGGTAGTACGGTGCGGCTGCCAACAACGGCTGAGTGGCAGCGTGCCTGCCAGGGTGATGACAGCCGCCACTATCCCTGGGGCAACACTTTTGACCAGGAAAACTGTAATACAGCGGAGAGCAATCTAAAAATGACCACCCTGGTTACACGGTATACACACGGGGTCAGTCCTTACGGGGTTTATGATCTAGCCGGGAACGTTTGGGAGTGGTGTTTAGACGGCCCACCCATTGCCGACAACCAGACACACGAAGGAAAAAAATATTTCGTGCGCGGCGGTTCGCACATCAGCCCGTACCAACGCGCACATGCGGCCTTCCGTTATACCCTCGCCCCTGAAATTTATCACAGTTCCATCGGCTTCCGCGTGGTGCGGGTGTGATCTAAACGAAGTCGTAGCGGCGGCGAGTCGCTACGACTTCATTTATTTCTAGCAGCAGTTACGCTTTAAGTTGGGCCAACAAGACATCCACCATATCTTCCGGTGGAATGGGCAGGTGGCCGCCCCAGAAGGCCAGCACCACCCCCAACGGCAAATCTTTGGCCCATTCAATGGCCTGCGCTATGGGAACTTCGTCTGTTGTTTCCATTGAAACCTCGGCCATCATTTGTCCTAAAGCCTCGCCTAACACGGCGCCACCCTTCGCATCATCAACCCATTCCCGCAGGGTACTGAAATGATGTAGTTCGGCGCGTAAATCCTGGTCAGATTCAAGCTGAATAGTGGTTTGCAGTCGGATGTCTGCGGCGGATGCTCCCACGAGAATATCAAACGCGCCGCTTTCCAGCACCCACCGCTGGAACTTCGGATTGTAATAAGCGAATGCGCGCGCATCCAGTTCAATCGAAACCGTCTTGGTCTCGCCCGGTTTTAGAGCAACTTTGGCAAAACCTTTTAATTCTTTAACCGGACGGACTAACGCCGCCGCCTGATCGTGGACATAAACCTGGACGACGGTTTTACCGGCTACCGCGCCCGTGTTTTTAACATCCAACGTTACCGTCAGACTGTTCCCGCCCTTAACCGTCGGGCTGGATACCCGCAGATTGCTGTAGTCAAAGGTGGTGTAACTCAGACCATAACCAAAGGGGAATAACACCTCAATCTGGCGCGCATCATAGTAACGGTAGCCGATAAACAAGCCCTCACCATACCGGACTTCACCGTTCTCACCGGGGAAATTCAGATAAGCTGGAGTATCGCTCAACCGCAGCGGGAAGGTTTCGGCCAGCCGCCCAGAGGGATTCACCTTGCCAAACAAAACGTCGGCAATCGCGCCGCCGCCCGCCTGCCCCATCATCCAGGCTTCCAGTACTGCCGCCGTCCCCTCAATCCATTCACGCATCGCTACGGCGGAACCGTTGTTTAAGATTACCACACTGCGCGGCTGCACCGCTGTTACCGCTTTAATCAGCGCCACTTCCTGTTCCGTCAGATCAATGTCAGGCCGGTCATACCCTTCCGATTCTTTAAACGGCGGCAGCGCGATATACAGCAGCGCCACTTCCGCCTGAGCAGCAATCTTGACCGCTTCATCAATCAGACTTTG
>DATALK010000481.1:0-6083 GCA_036261085.1 Phototrophicaceae bacterium
TGATTATCGCCTTCGGGCGTCCAATTGCGGTGGTCGCCGTTCCAACTAATCAAACCACTGTGATTCTGGCGATGGATGTTTCCGGCAGTATGTGTGCGGGCGATATTGCCCCTAACCGGTTGCAGGCGGCCCAGGCCGCCGCCATATCATTTATCCAGAACCAGAAAGCCAGCACCCGCATTGGCATTGTGGCTTTTTCGGGCTTTGCCGAAGTTATCCAGCCGCCAACTACGGATCAGCGAGCCTTAGAAGCCGCTATTGATAGTCTGCTGACGGGACGCTGGACGGCGATTGGCAGCGCGATTCTCAAATCCATTGATGTCATTGCCGAAATTGATACCAATATCTGGCCCAGTGTCGGTCTCGCCTCATCGCCGGTGCAGCCCACACCCGTGCCGAGTGGCGCATATGCCCCCAGTATTATTGTCTTGCTCACCGACGGCGCGAATAACGCGGGGCCAATGCCACTGGAAGCGGCCCAGCAGGCGGTTGAGCGCGGTGTGCGCGTTTATACCATTGGCTACGGTACGGCTCTCGGCGGCGAATTTGTGGGTTGTAGTCCGCGATTCCAGGGCAATGAGCCGTTCGGTGGTGGTGGCGGGGGTGCTGGCGGTGGGGGTGGCCGCCGGTTCCGCCGGGGAATTGATGAGCCGACACTTCAACAGATCGCCGATATGACCGGCGGGCTATATTACTCGGCTGAAAGTGGCAGCGAACTTCAGCATGTTTTCCTCAATCTGCCAACCCATATCATCGTTAACCATGATATCACTGAAGTCAGCGTGATCTTCGCTGGAATTGGCGCCTTCCTGGTCGCCATCAGTATCGGTCTTTCCATGCGCTGGCGGCCACTGCCTTAGTCAAGTTTGATACAGGGATCACCAATTCGGTTGGTTTTGCCTGATCTTTATCGTTAACTGGCGTACTGTTAGACAGACAAATGGGTCTAGACGGAGGAGGTTGTATGAAGTTCAAAGTTGTTGGAACATGGATTTTCCTGGTGAGCATCCTGGCGCTGCCGCTGGCGGTTTTCGCCCAGGATGCTGAAATGCTGGCGGCGGCAAGCAGCACGGTTGAAGTGACCAGCGGCGGTCAGACCTATCCGGCCTATCTGGCGGCTCCAACCGAAGGCGGGCCATATCCCGGCATTGTTTTTATTCATTCCTTCCGAGGTCTGGAAGAAGGTTATAAGACAATGGTGGATCAGTTTGCGGCTGAAGGTTTTGTGGTACTGGCGATTGAGTGGCAGACCTTCGCCCAAGACCCCGGCGACGTCACCATGCAAACACTCGTCGAAGATAGCATCGCCTTTCTCAGTGAACGCGAAAATGTCGACGCCCAACGGATCGGGCTGACGGGCTTTTGTGCGGGTGGGCGATACACCATGCTGCTGACGCCTCAAATTGATTCGATTAAGGCCGGAGTGGCCTGGTATGGTTTCCCCAACAATGGTGATCCCGCGCCAGTTGATTTGGTTGGAGAACTGGACGCGCCGCTGCTCATCATTCATGGCACCGCGGATGAACCCAGCCCGATTGGAACGATTTATGATTATGTCAATGTGCTGACCAGCGCTGGTAAATACTTTGAACTCAAAGTGTACGCTGGCGAGCCGCACGGGTTTATCCTATCCGGCGGCCAACTGCGCGACGATGAAGTGGCGGTTGATGCTTATAACGAGATGGTGGATTTCTTCAAGCGCAAATTGGTAGCGGCATCGTAAGATTATTCACTTAACATGACGCGATATCTGCCCACAAAGTAAATTTGTGGCGGCATAGCGAACGCAGATCAGACTGTTATGCCCGATACTGGGAATAGCTTTGTCAGTGACTGGAGTTAGAGATAGTGGAACGCCATTGCTCGACCTAATCTGACCGATTTGGGGTACAGGACATTCGCAAATGCGCATTGGGGAAGAGGTTTACATTAACACTCTTCCCCGATTAAACAACTTCAGAAACTTTTGCCCAGGATGTTCCAAAAGTACATAAACCAGACAAAACTGAGCGCGCCCAGGGTGACAAACGTGTAGTGGATGCGCCCCGACAGTCCCCAAAAATGTCGTACCCAGGCCAGAATGGTGAAGCCAACCAGCACCAGCGCCAGCAGGACAACGATGGCTGAAAAAATCGTGACTAACGGCCACAACGGTAAGGTGCCGGTGTATAAACCATAGGGATTCATCAGGATGGACAGAAAAGCCCCAATGAGTACCAGCAAACTGAAAAGACTCACACCGACAGCGACCAACCGGGCCACCCGTTCCAGCTTATTGACTGGTTGAGAATTGGCGCGGCGGCGCGTGATAATGGAAACCAACGCGGCGACGAGGACACTCAAGAACAGAATGACGGAGGCAGCGAGTAGGAATAGGTTGAAGGTCAGAGTCTCGAACCAGCGATTCTTGATGAGGGCCGACTGTGGATTTGGCCCCAGAAAAGCCTGAGTGATGTTACCAGCAGCATCCTCTTTAAAGACGAGCCGGGTATCGTCGTCTACCTGGCGAAAAACCAGCGGTTCCACTTCGACAAAACGCGCGTTTCCCAGCATCGGCACAATCAGGCCATCCTTGTCCGGCTGGACATCAACCGCCATCAGCAGCGAAGCTAACTTTTCGGGCGTCGTTTCTGACTGGCCCATCGTCATACCGTAGCTGCCGCTGAAGCGATCTGCCCGCTGGGCGAAGTCTGCCGGGTTCGTGACGGTGGGTAAGTTTTGGGGGAAGAAGTGGTCAACGAAGGCCCGTTCAAAGACGCTGTAATTTTCTCCTCCCAGGAAGGCCATACTGCCCTGGCTGTTGGCGGTAATAAAAACGCCCAGGTTGTCAGCCGGAAAAAGCATGAACAGGCTGCTAAAAATGAAGTGTGAACCTGCATGACCGATGATGTGCTGGCCGTTGATGTCCAGTTCCCAGAAGCCGTGCGCCATTCCGTTGACCTGTGGGTCATGGGCAAAACTCTGGGTGTGCATCAACTGGGCTGTTTCCGGTTGTAGGATGCTGGCGTCACCGTAATGTCCGTCGTTCAGGTGGGCAATCATAAAACGGGTCATATCCGCCGCTGTCGAACGGAAGGCGCCTGCCGGGGCCACGTTTGCAATCACATTAAAATCCGGCTGCGGTTGGTATGCGCCGTTGACGAAAGCATAACTCTGGGTCATCTCGGCATTCAAGGCAGCGGGAAAGGGTTGGTGTACGGAAGTGCGGCTCATGCCCAGCGGAGCCAGGATATTCTGTTCCATATAATCCGCATAACTCAGGCCAGAAACGCGCTCGATGATGTAACCAGTCAGGGTCGCGCCATAGTTCTCGTAGGCGCTGAACTGGCTGGGTGGCCGCACTCGCGCCGGGATATGGGTCTTCAGCCAGTCACCGAGCGGGGTTGGTTGGCTGTTGGCGGGGGCCATTTGCGCATATTTGCGATCTTCAAAACCGGCGTTATGGGCCATCAGGTGGTTGAGCGTAATGGGCTGCGGATAGGTATCCGGGATGTGGAAGTCAAGATACGTGTTGACATCGGCATCCAGACTCACTTTGCCCTGTTCGACCAACTGCATAATGGCCGTCCAGGTAAAGACCTTGCTGAGTGAACCCAGGATAAAGATGGTTTTGTCAGGGTCAACGGGGATTTGCTGGGCTATGTCCGCGTAGCCGTACCCTTTGGTAAAAAGTACCTGCCCGTCTTTGACCACTGCGACGGCCATACCAGCCACATGATTGGTCGCCATCTGCGTTCCCAGGTAATCATCAAAAAAGGCTTGCAGTTCCTCGGCGCTGAGCGCGGGGGCGGTTTGTGCGGTTGGGGCTGTGACATCCGGCTGCTCGGCGTGGACGGTGGACGGGGCGACCACCACCGTCAGCGCGACAGCCAGAATCAGCAGGCGAAAAAGGAGCGGGTAGATCGGTTTGTGCAAGATGTTTCCCTTCAACAATGGTGTGTTGGTTGCATCCTGCTATCGTGCTACGGGAAACCCCGGCATTTCTAGGCGCGAACTGTGCCAATTTGTGCCAAATGCAGGCTGGCGATGTGGTCATCAAAGGAAAGCGGTCTGCTTAACAACCAAAAGGGCCGCGTAGCATCAGTACATCAATAAGATGAGAATAACAGGTATTGTAGGGGAGCGCCGATGTGCGCTCTCTAGCGGGCGGCCACGTCGGGCCACCCCTACTAGAAACGGAATGGGATCAGTCGAGTTCGGCCAGCCACGCCCGGACTTCGGCGCGGGTGCGGTGTCCGGCGGTCTCGAATATCGCCAGACTTTCTTCGCCCTGGCGGCGAGCTTCAGCCCAATCGCCCTGCGCGGCGGCCACTCGCGCCAGACCGTAGAGCGCCTGCGCCATGTCGGTACAGATACCCAACTGGCGAGAAATGACCAGGGCGGTGGTGAATGCCTCGGCGGCTGCCGCCCAGGTCTGTTGTTTGAGGTGTATCTGCCCGAGCGCATTCTGAATTGAGGGTATATAGACGGGGATGCCTACCTGTTGTGTCAGTGTCAGGGCCTCATGCAGGTTGTCCAGGGCTTCGGTATATCGCTGACGGCCATCGTTGACCAAACCCCGAATGCTCAAAATGCGGATTTGCTCCGCCGGATAATCATTTCCATAAGCGCAGTGGTCAGCCTCTTGCAAACAGGCTTCTGCCGCCAGTAGATCGCCATGCTGACACAGGATATAACTCATGGTTATCAGGCTGGCCCGGATGACACGCGGATGCCCCGACTCGAGGGCTAGTATCCGGCTGTTTTGTATGTGAGCGCTGACTTCTGAATAATCTCCACCCCTTTCAAAAAGGTAGTGGGCCAAGTCCGTGAGGCGCAGGCTGAGTAGTTCCCGGTTTTCCAATCGGTGGGCGAGGTCAACCGCCTCCCGACAATACGCCTCGGCGGTGGCATAATCGCCGCGCCGTTCGGCAATTCCCGCCAGCCCTTCCAGCGTTCGGCAGACGGCTTCATCAGCGTTGATTTCGCGCGCCAATACCAGGGCTTCCCAGAGATAAGTTTCCATTTGGGCGTAATTGCCGCGTAAGAAAACAATCAGACCCAGATAGGCGGAACACATTGCCGCGACGTTTTGCTGCGAGATGGTCTGGCGTGTTAATTCCAGCCCCGCTTTTAAGTGCTGTTCGGCAGCTTCCACCTTGCCATCATAGATCAACGCCACGCCTAACCGGTGTAATAATGAAGCCTGCGCCGCTTGATCTCCCAACGTTTGGGCCGCCGCAATGGCCCGGCTCAGGTGGCGTTCGGCCTGGGAATACAGCCCGCGCTGATCCAGATAGGTGGCCAGCGCGTCCGCGCCCCTGACTAACAGCGCATTTAACTGGCGCTCAAACGCTGTCTCCAATGCCGCAAACAGGTTCGGGCTTTCGGCATCCAGGGCGGGGTAATCTTCCCGGTGGGTTTCCAGGTACTGCACAAAAAATGTGACCATCCGCTGCCAGGTGACGGGCTGAATTGTTTCGGCCAACGCCAGTTCTCGCAGCAGCGGGTGCAAACGGTAGCGCCCGGAATGGCCCAACTGCACCAGGGACAAACCATACAGACTGCGGATAAAGTCCGCTGTCCTGTCAGTACTCAGTTCGACCACATAAGCGGCGGCCTCCAGGCTGAAATCCTCACCCCCGAAGACGCCCAGCGCTCGAAATACCTGCTGTTGCTCGGCGGAAAGTAACTGGTAACTGGTATTAAACGAGAGTCGCACGTTCTGATTTTCATAAACCAGTTCAGCCAGACAACTTTCTTCCCGGCGTAAACGCGCGAGGAAATCTGCTGCCGACCAACTGGGTTCATGGGCCATCCGGCTGGCAGCAATATCCAGCGCCAGGGGCAGGTGGCCCAACTGGTCAGCAATTTCTAACAGCGGTTCCCGTTCTTGTCGGGCGGGTTCGACTCCCAACAAACCGGCAAACAGCGCCAACGAATCTTCGACCTGCTCAAAAGGGCCAATCTGGAAACGGCGGGCGCTGCGTGTTACCGCCAGATCATGGCGACGGCTGGTCAGCAGCACGGCACCGACGCCGCTGGGGGGCAGGAGCGGTTCGGCCTGATCGCTGGTCTCAACATTATCCAGAACAATCAAAACC
>DATALK010000039.1:0-2015 GCA_036261085.1 Phototrophicaceae bacterium
AACCACTGGTCGAGTCGCAGTCCGGCCACGATGCTGACCGCATCACCTCGGTAAAACCCTATCACAAACATCCCGGCGCTGAGTAGCGCCAGTACAAGCCAGAAACGGCGGCAGCGCAGCCAACCGCGCCACAGCAGCAGCAGCGCCAGCGCCAGCATCACCGCCGACAGCAGCAGGCCAAACACCTGCGTGTTAAAACGGGGCGCGACGATCCCAAAAATGTCGGGATTGGCCGAAGCTACCAGCGGCGGATAGTCGGCCAGGGTCGGGACTTCCAGACCATAACCGCAGGCCGATGCCAGACAACCCCACCAACCGGCCAGCCCAATCAGCGGCAGAGCCAGCATGATGGCGTCTAGCAATGTGCGCGCGTCCACACGCCGAAGACGAGCGGCAAGGCTCAACCCAATCACCGCGCCCAAGACCGCGCCGTGCCAGTTCAAGCCGCCGAGTTCGATGGTAAAAACTTCGTTGAGATTGTTGCCAAAATAATCCCAGCTTAAAAGCACATGGCCCAGCCGCGCCAGCAGCACGCCGCCAAACAGCGCGCCGAGGTACACATCGGCGGCGGCGCCAGGGCGTGGAAACGATTGAAAGCCACTCTGCGCCAGCCGGGAACGATAAATACCGATCACCGCGCTGGCAACAACGGCAACGGCAACAAACAGGGTAAAGGTTTGCAACGTCCAGGGGCCAATGGTCGTATAAAGTGTAGGCATAAAATGTGAATCACTCCGAGTCGCGCCGTTATTATATCAGCATACACACGAAAGAGTGACGATAAAACGTAATCTTTCCCGGCGTCTTTACCTGTTTTAGCCGTGTGGGTTATTCAGCGAAAGAGGTTTGAGCCATGTCCAGCTTTGATTTGCCGCCCTGAACGCCTTAAATGACCGCTTTCCCCCAATAACTGGGGGAAAGGTGGGGAATATCATTGAAGTCCGTTATAATGTAGTTGATTTTGGGCAGAATCTTGGTATCAAATACCACATAAAAAGGAGCAAAAACAATGGGTGGCATTAGCGCCATTGTCGGTACATTAGCCCTGTTGGGGTTCTTACTCTTTCTTGTCGGTGCGGGCCTGGCCGTGATGGCCGCCTCGCAAGGGCGTCCGGCGCGCGGCGGCGTCATGCTGGCGGTGATCGGTCTGGGGGCCGGTTTGCTGCTCAGTCTTATCGCCCAGGGGATTTTGATTATTGAGCCGACGCAGGTGGCGGTCATTGTGAATACGCTGACCGGTCAGCTGGAAGAGCCGCGTGGCGCCGGTACTTCTATCGTCATTCCCGTCGTGCAGACCTATTACGTCTACCCCACCAACCAGCAGCAGTACACTATGTCCGGGCGAGACACCGAGGGGCAGGTACGCGGTAACGATTCCGTGCAGGCCCGAACCACCGATGGGCAGGAAGTATCGCTGGATATCACGGTGCTGTACGCTGTTAATCCCACAAATGTGAACAAATTACATCAGCGTTGGCAAACCAATTACCAGGATAACTTCGTCCGTCCAACGGTTCGCGGTCTGGTCCGTGACGTGGTTTCCGGCTTCCGCGCCGAGGACATCTACGGCGAAAAACGCACTGAGATGGAAACCCTGATGCAAGACAATATCAGCGCGCGGTTTGAGTCCGAAGGACTCAGCCTCACCGATGTCTTAGTCCGTGACATCACTTTCTCCGAACAGTTCCGGCAGGCAATTGAGCAGAAACAGATTGCCGACCAGGAAGCCCAGCAGGCGCAACTGCGGGTCGTGCAGCGTGAGAACGAAGCCAATCAGCTTCGCGCGTCGGCTCAAGGTGAACGCGATGCCGCCATTGCGCGCGCTGAAGGTGATGCCCAGGCGACCATTCTCCAGGCGCAGGCCGAAGCTGAAGCCCTGCGGTTGGTCAGTGAACAGATTGCCGCCAATCCGAGCCTGATTCAATATCTGTACGTGCAAAACCTGAGCGATAACGTCAATATCGCGCTGGTGCCGTCCAACAGCCCGTTCCTGTTTGACTTCAGCAGTTTTGCGG
>DATALK010000484.1:0-2124 GCA_036261085.1 Phototrophicaceae bacterium
CGATTATAACATTGTGTTATTGGAATAGAATTACATCCAGGTGAGGATGGGAAGATGTTTAAGGTTTCCCTACGATTTCTTAGAGAGAAGAAAATTTTCAGTTAAAATAATCCCTGGTGTGGATGTGGTGTGCGAATTAAAGGGGAGCAATGATCAATGGCTTATAGTCCTGCCCATCAAATTGAGGTTCTGACTCCGGCCATAGCCGCTGTTCAGCCGGAAGACAGCATGGCGGAATCTGGGCGCAAAATTCTGCTGGCCGAACTGGTATTAATGCTCAATCAGGAATCCGGCAGCCGCAGTGGTGCGGACATTGAACATGTCCATGATATGCGGGTCGCCATTCGCCGGATGCGGAGCGCGATTCGGCTGCTAAATCCCTATTTAAAAGGAAAAGCAATTAAAGGCTACAACCGGAATCTGCGCCAGATTGGTTTGGTCTTAGGCGACGTGCGCGATCTGGATGTGGTGATTGATGAGTTGCAAGCTTACGCGGCGACGCTGGATGCTGACGGCCAGACGGCGCTCCAGCCGGTGCTGGCGGAACTGGAAAAGCGGCGGCAGGAAGCACGCATCAATCTGAACGCCTGCCTGGATACTAAAACCTACCGCCGTTTTGTGAAAGCCTACTGTAATTTTCTGCTGGAACCCACGCCTGAACCGGATCGGAAAGGCAGCGTCACGCCGTATCAGGTGCGGCATGTCCTGCCCATGTTGATTGCGGATCGGCTGGCAGTGGTGCGGGCTTACGAAACCGTGCTGGCAGAAGCGGATGCCAAAACGCTGCACGCGCTGCGCATCGAGTTCAAACGGCTGCGTTATCTGCTGTCGCTGTTTCAGAATGTTTTAGGGTCGCAGGCGGACGAGGTCATTCAGGAAATTAAGACCATTCAGGATCATCTCGGCCATTTAAATGATGGGGTGGTGGCCCGCGAACGGTTGGGCAGTCTGTTGGCGGAAGATAATCCGACGTTGAATGGGTATCTTGATTACCTGGAATCGCAGCAGGTCGGATTAAAAGACAGCTTCCTGGTCGCCTGGACGCGCTTTAATACGCGCAAGGTGCAGCAAAAGCTGGCAACGGCAGTGCTGGCGCTGCATTAGTTAGCCCTTTCCCCAAAACAGCCGGACAAATGATTACTTGTCCGGCCTAACTTAGCCCTACCACTGTGATTTGTTGTTTCGGTATACTACATTTTTACCTTTAGCCATTGATCTGGGAGGTCGCTTTTGCATCTGCCAGTTATGGTCTTTTTACGCCAATTGATACAGTGGAGTTAACCTGATAATGGCATCAACCACCCCTGACTCCTCGCGGTTGCGTCGTGCGGGTATACTGGTACTCGTCTTTTTTGCGGGTTTGTTGATTCTGATACTGGTGCTATTGGCTGTTTTTTCTCCACCTATCACCGTCAACGTCACCGAAGGTCAGGCGCAGATTTCCTTCTCGGCGAATCGCAGTCGGGTTTTGCTGCATAACAATTGCGTGACGGTCAACTGGGAGGTTGAAGGTATCCAAACCGTTTTAATTAACACCCTGCCGACAGTGGGAACCGGCCAACAAGAGATGTGTGTGACACCGGAACAAAGGCCAACGCTGCTGGTGACGCTGGTGGATGGCTCCGAACGTGAATATCAACTGGACATTCAATTTTTTGAACGGCAGTTGTTGACCTGGTTGTTAGCGGTTCCTGCCGGACTGCTGCTGCTGGGGGCGCTGCTGCTGGCTGTCTGGCCGCGTTTGTCACCGGTGGTTCCCCGGTTGAAAGTGGTTTGGAAGACGGTAGAAATAACCGGCATAACAGTCATCGTAATCGTGGTTGGTCTGGAACTGGGCCTGCGTTTTTATTTCACCAACTTTGGCACGGAACGGGAGCGGATTAAATACTTATATTCGGCTGAAGAAATTAAAAAAATACCCCAGATTGTCGAGCCAATGCCATATGTGAACTATGTCGCTTCGCCCACTTATGAAGGCCACAATCGTTTGGGGTATCGCGGCCCGGAAATCACGCTGCCGAAGCCGGAGGGTGTTTTCCGTATTGTGACTTTGGGTGGCTCAACCACTTACAGCAGCGCCACCGACTCGGAACATTCCTATCCCAACCAGCTTCAAAAAATTCT
>DATALK010000391.1:0-2269 GCA_036261085.1 Phototrophicaceae bacterium
CGTCCTGAATCTTTTTAGTGGTTTCCAGATGGCCGGTTAGCCTGACGTTTTATGAAGTTTAACAATTCAATACGGTGTTAATGTGGCGGACGCGCTGTTGCGCGTCCCTACGAAAATCTGGTATTTGTAGGGACACCCAACGGGGTGTCCGATCCCATATTCTCCGTATTAATTTATAAAAGAGCATAAAGCGTCAGGCGGCCCCCATCGAGCCAGAATTAAACAGCTACCCAAAAGGTAGCTGGAGGGGCAGAAACCGAGCCACACGCTTAACTTTGTTCGTCTGAGGCCGGTCACGAATGTTACCAACAAGCACCGACGAATAGACACTTCCGCCAGGTTGTTATGATCGCAAACCGATGGTTTAAACCGGACTTGAAAAGCAATTTTTGAAGGGTTCGCCCGATGAGTACGACTGTGACTCCAACTGAGGCCAGAACACGGATGCAAACCGCGACCAACCGGCGGACGCGCCCCCGCAGCCTGCATTACAAATGGTATGTACCCTATGTGTTTCTCCTGCCGGGCCTGGTGCTGTACCTGCTGTGGATGTTGTATCCGCTGGTGTACGAATTCTATATCAGCTTTTTTGACTGGAAGATTATGCCGGGGCAGGTCAGCGAGTTTGTGGGCCTGACCAATTATCAGCAAGCCCTGCTGGACGATACTTTCTGGTTAGCGCTGCGGAATACCGCGATGTATACCCTGGTGACGGTTATTGGACAAATGGTCTTGGGGTTGGCGGTAGCGCTGCTGGTGCATCGCGTGGTGATTGGCAAGCGGCTGTTCCGCGCCATTTATTATCTGCCGGTGGTCACGTCCTGGATTGTGGTCAGCTTTCTGTTTGAATATCTGTTCAGTTCCAGCCCGGCGGGGTTGATTAATTACGTCCTGGTCAACGTGCTGCACGTTTTACCGGAGCCGGTATCGTGGATCAGCCAGACGAATACGGCCTGGATTATTGTGTACGCGCTGGGCATCTGGAAAGGGGTCGGCTGGGCGATGGTCATTTTCCTGGCCGCGCTGCAAGGCATTCCGCCCGAATTGTACGAAGCGGCGGCCATTGATGGGGCGGACGAAGTCGCGCAGTTTGGACGCATCACACTGCCGCTGATTCGGAATGCCACAACGTTTGTGCTGGTCGCCCTCATCATTGGCGGTTTCCAGGTGTTTATCTCGGTTTTCCTGATTACCGGCGGCGGGCCGCTGCATCGCACCGAAGTGCTGCTGAGTTATATGTATGACCGCGCCTTTGACAAATTACAATTCGGATATGGGGCGGCCATCAGCTATATCCTGACCGCGATTGTGGTCGTCATCAGTTTTATCCAGATGCGGGTTTTCAATCGCCCAACGGTTGAGTATTAAGGGAGGAGAGCCGGTGATGACGACCACACGGAGACGGCAGTCGGGGTTTAATATCGTCGTTTTTCTGGCGCTGATGGCGGGCGCGGTACTGGCCTTTGCGCCCATGCTGTATATGGTTGGCACCTCGTTTAAAGAAAATGCCTATGTGCAGGAAATCCCGCCAGAGTTTATCCCGCAAAAGCCGACGCTGGAAAACTTCCAGACCGCTTTAACCAGCCGTAATTTTGGGCAGGCTTTCCTGAACAGCACCTTTGTTTCCGTTGCAACCACAGTTCTGGCAACGTTGCTCACGGCCATGATGGCGTATGCGTTCGCGCGGTTTGAGTTCGTCGGCAAAAACGTTCTCTTCTACAGTATGCTGGCGATGATGATGGTTCCGGCCATGATTATGATTATCCCGCAGTTTATCATGGCAAAAAATCTGAAACTGCTGAACAGCCTGCCGGGCATCATCCTGGTGTATACCGCCGGGCCGCTGGCGTTTAACACCTTTTTGCTGCGCGGCTTTTTTGAGAACCTGCCGCGCGAACTGGAAGAATCGGCGCTGATTGACGGCGCGAATCATTTTGTCATTTTTGCGCGCATTATTATTCCGCTGGCCGCGCCAGCGGTCAGTACGGTGGCGGTGTTTACGTTCCTGGGGGCGTGGGGCGAATATATCCTGGCGCTCAATTTCCTGACGGAAGAATCGCTGCGCACCCTGCCGATTGCGATTGCCAATTTCCAGGGCGTGCATTCCACCGATTGGGGGCTGATTTTCGCGGCTTCACTGACGCAGGTGGTGCCGACGGTTTTAATTTTTATGTTCTTCCAGCGCTACTTTGTGCAGGGGTTAACCAGCGGGGCCGTGCGCGGATGAAAACTGTGATTGCTCAGGTACGGACACGATCTATCGTGTCCG
>DATALK010000488.1:0-3049 GCA_036261085.1 Phototrophicaceae bacterium
TCGGGTAACTTATGAATATTACAGCGGAGAGATGGTCGAGCGGGTATTGGAACCTTACAGCCTGGTCGCCAAAGCCAGCCATTGGTATCTGATCGGGCGGCGGGAGGCGGAGTTCCGCCTGTATCGCGTCTCCCGTTTTCACCAGATCACGTTGATGGGGCAAACTTTTCAACGGCAGGCAGATTTTGATTTAACGACGTACTGGCAGGAACATCTTCAGGAGTTTACGGAAACACTGGCCGAATACCCCTTTACGCTGCGGCTGCACACCAGCCGTCTGAATTTTGTCACCTGGCTCGTACCGGGGCGCTGCCAGATAGTGGAACCGCCAGACGCTAATGGTTGGCTGATGCTGCACATTCGTATTGAATCCGCCGAGTTAGCGCAAATGCTGGTTTTTGGCCTGGGCAAGCAGGCGCAGGTTGTTGAACCGGCAGAACTGCGGCAAGCTGTCATCGAATTAGCACGAGAAATTTTGGAGAACGCGACAGGCAGCGGATAAACTCGGTTTTAATTTTCTAACGCCACCGTTGGCTATCCGCCCAAAGACCGTTGACAACCGCACGGGGGAAAAACGTATACTCAACCTAATCATTTGTAACTTGTATTGAAAGGCCGAGAGAATGCTGCGCCGTTTACTGGTTTTTGCCGGGGTGCTGTTGTTAACCGCCGCCTGTAACTTAAGCGCCACCGAAACGGGGATACCACCAACTCAGTCCGGGCTGCCAACGCTGACGCCGCGTCCGACCCAGGCTGCCACGCAGACCCCGCGCCCGCAACCGACCAACACGCCCAACAGCGGCGGCGGCCAGTCCTGTACTCCACGCGCCGACTGGACGACCATTTACACGGTGGTTTCCGGCGACACGTTAGCCGACATCGCCAGCCGCACTACCAGCACCGCCAGCGATCTGGCAACCGGCAACTGCCTGACAAATCCGAACGCTTTAAGTGTTGGGCAGCAGCTCCGGCTGCCGCGCCCGCCCCAGTCCCAACCCCCGGCAACCGTGCCCAGCGGCCCGGTGCAGGCAGGCACGGTAGGTATCAATTCCTACATTTCCGGTGATGCCGGTTTTTACCAACTGCTGCGCGGCGATCTGGTGCTGCTGACTTGGCAAAATCCCCCAACCGAACTCGTCAGCGCCGCGTTTGTGCTGTACACCACCAGCGGCCTCCAGCAGCCGTTAGGTGATGATAATAACCCGGCGGATGGTGTTTCAATTTTTTGGAATGTACCAGCGGGATTGAGCGGCCAGCAGTTGTTGGCAATCGGGCGCTTTCCAAACACCAGCGCCACCGCTTCCAGCAATCCCGTGAATGTTTCTTCGGCGGCAGCCAAAGGCCAGGGCTGCGAAGTGTCCGCCCAGGCGGGGCAAAATCTGACGCTGTACAACAAGGCCGATTACAATTCCGGGGTGTTTGCAACGGCGGCCTCCGGCCAATATTACGAAGTCCTGGGCCGCAGTTTAAGCGGCTGGTATGGCGTGGAAGGCGGTGGACTGGGCAATGTTTCGGGCCTTGACTGGCTGAAGTGGATACCGGTCAATACGCCGCTGTATGGGCGCGGCGCGTGTCCGGGCATTGCGCCGGAGCCGCAGCCAGGACAAATGCAGACGTTTACCAATTCCATCATCGGCGTTGCGGTTGATTATCCGGTTGGGTGGTCAGCCGTAGCCCAGGGTAACTACATTGACCTGACGGGAGCCAGCGGCAATGCCTTTGAAGTAACTTACGGCGAAGCCGGTCAGACCAAACCACCGGCGGACCAGGCGGCTGAGTGTAAAAGTGCGATGGTCTGTATTGGCAACCGCACGATTTTGAGCGAAAGTGCGGTCACGCTGCCCAGCGGCCTGGTGGGGTATCGCCTGAATTTGAGTGGCGATGCGGTCAAAGGCACAACGCCCGCCGTGTACACCTTTGTGATTATCGGCAATCGGAACATGGTACTGCGCGGCTTCGGCGATCTGACCATCTATGACAAGATTTTAAACACCGTCCGTCCCGCCTGATTTTCCTCTAATTTGTTGGGGGCATGGCACCCGTTCGCGCCCCCAACAAACCCCGTTTATCGAGCAATTTCTGGCGGTGACAACCGCTCACTAATTCTCTCATTTGACGTTCTAGACATAGAACAAAATTTCTGGTACAATTCTTATATTCGTTCACCCGCATTTTAACGTAACTATGAGAAACTGGTAACAGCTAGAGAAGAGGTCAGATTATGGTGGCGAGAGAACTGATTCAACCTAACGGTAACGGCGCTAAACCAGCCCAAACCGAAACACTCGATATGGACATTGCCGAGCGTGTGGATGTAGTGCGCGGCATTCAAGACCGGATTGCCAGCCTGGAAGAAAAAGTCCAGCACATCAAGGAAGAACTGCGCAGCCTGTTAGAACAAAAAGGCTCGACCTGGAAGGATGCCGAAGGCTATGCCGCGCTGGTGGGCGAAAGTGTGCGCTTCAGCTACGACACCAAAGCGCTGGATGAAGTGGTGATGAAAAACCCGGAACAACACGCCTGGTTGAAAGATTTCCGCAAAGAAACGCTGGTGCGCGGCGGCGTCAAAATCAAGTAGCCGCGAACAACAATCTATAACCATAATCGGGACGAGTGACACCTCGTCCCGCTGTTTTTAGACCGCCCGCGCCCGCCGTTCCTGCAAAATCAAGCTGTCATAGATGAACTGGTTGACCGGGGTAGAAACGCCTACGGCCCGCCCCAACCGCACCACCGCGCCCGTCTGCGCTTCCAATTCCGACGGCAAACCGTTCATCAAATCCCGCTGCATGGAGGTAGTCGCTTCATTGGGAAACGTGCCAACAAACTGCATCGTGCGTTCGACCACATCAGGGGCCAGCGTCAGGCCGCGCCCGCGCGCCAACGCAACCATCTCCTCCATGACCTGCCGGAGCATCTGGCAGGTCGGTTCATAAGCGCGAATTTCGCCGATTGTGGAGCGCGTCACCGTGCCAACGCCGCTGAGAGACGTCACCAGCAGGAATTTTTCCCACAGCGCCTTTTCAATATTGGCCGATAGTTCGGAATA
>DATALK010000489.1:0-2066 GCA_036261085.1 Phototrophicaceae bacterium
TATATATACCTGTTATTCTTTAAAAGGGGATTTGGAATGAAAAAATATAGTCTCCGTTTACTATTTTTTTGTGGTGCTTTTTACCATTGTTATATTGCCGTTATCTCTGGCAACCCAGGCTCAGAACAGCCCCTATCAGGAAGCGCCCACGCTGGCGGCGCAGGTCGAAGCCGGGACGCTGCCGCCGGTGGCCGAACGCCTGCCGAAAAATCCGCTGGTGGTCGCGCCGTTTGAGGAAATTGGCACTTACGGCGGCACGCTGCGGTATCCGTACATTGACAAGCCGGACGAAATCCAGGTGGTGGCCGGGTGGGAATATCTGACTCGCTGGAAAACCGATATGTCCGGGTACGATTTTAATATCGCTGAGAGCATTGACATCAATGACGATGCTACCGTGTACACCATTCATCTGCGCGAAGGCATGAAGTGGTCGGATGGGCAGCCGTTCACGGCGGACGATATTCTGTTTGCGATCAATGACATCTGGCTCAACGCGGAGTTGAATCCTACGCCGCCCGCCGAAGTCATGCTGAACGGCAAGCCGATTGTGGCCGAGAAGGTGGATGATTACACGCTGACGATCACCTATCCCGCGCCCTATGGTTTGTTCCGCGATATGATGGCCTGGTGGCCGGGGCGGCGGTTCACATTTTTCCCCAAACACTGGCTGGAACAGTATCACATGGCCTATAACCCGGACGGGGTGAAGCAGATGTTGGCTGAAGGGCAGCCGGATTCACCCTGGGCGGGGGCGATTGATTCCTGGCCGAAACTGTTTGCGCACTATTCACTGTATGCCAACGATTGGACGATGGCGGAACAATCGGGGCGTCCGGTGTTAGGCCCCTGGATGGTGGTGCAGTCGCGCTTTGAGGGCGACGGCCAACTAATCCTCGAACGCAACCCGTACTATTGGAAGGTGGACAGCGCGGGCAATCAACTGCCATATATTGATCGCATCGTCGCCACCCGCTTTGAAGACTATGAGACGCTGTTCTTGGAAGCGCTGAACGTCAGTTTCGACAGCCTGAAAGACCCCCGCATCGAAGATCATGACTTTTTCCTGAACAGCGCCGAGGTTTCCCATTTGCAGGTTTACGACATCCCCAGCGATGGCGCGGGGACCGTTAGCATTCATTTGAACCAGACAGTCAAGGATGCCGACAAAGCGGCAGTCTATGCCGATAAAAACTTCCGCATCGGCTTATCATACGCCACAGACCGCCAGCAGATTGCCGAACTGGTGTATTCCGGCAAGGTGACGCCGCGCCAGATCGCGCCGCAGGAAAGTTCGCCGCTGTATAACGAGCAGTTAGCAACGCAATACCTGGACTACAACCTCAAGCTGGCAAACGAATATCTGGATAAAGTGCTGCCTGACAAAGACGCCGAGGGGTATCGTTTAATGCCTAACGGCGAACGTATGACCGTCAATTTCTCGGTGACGAACGAATATGGCCTGGGCTTCCCCCAGATTGCCAAGCTGCTGGCGCTGCAATGGGAACAGGTCGGTGTTGTGGTCAACGTCGAAGAAATCACGACGGATGACCGGCGCGCTCGTGAACGCAGCAACGATTTTGAAGCCTCCATGTTTACGGCGGAAGGCGGCATCGGCATTAATGCGATTCTGGATGTGCGGTATTTTGTCCCGATTCACAATTCGTCTTTTTACGGGTTAGGCTGGTCGCTGTGGTACCGTTTCGGGGCGGCTGATGAGTTCGCCGTTGAACCGCCGGAGCATATCCAAGCGCTGTTTAGCCTGTACGATCAGGTGCGCGCCGCCGCCGACCCCGACACGCGGTTGGAGTTGATGCAGCAGGTGCTACAGACTGCCGCCGACGAATTTTTCGTGATTGGGATTTCATCGCCCTTAGATCGGTATGGGGTCATCAACGATAAAATTGGCAATCTGCCCGACCTCTGGTATGACGGGTTTGTGCCGGGGATGCAGGCCGCGACGCAGCACGATCAGTGGTATTTTAAGCCGTAGGCGTTGCCTACGACATCATCCTGAATTGAGAACCAGTACGGACACGATCTATCGTGTCCGTACCATTTGGGGT
>DATALK010000494.1:0-3919 GCA_036261085.1 Phototrophicaceae bacterium
GGGAAATTGTTGAGAGCAACAACATTAGCTGGTAATGAAACAATATTTCCGCCATCTCTCCCGTAAACAGAAAATCCTGCTGGCGCTGGTGACGGGCGTCGTCGCGCTGGCGATTTTTGTGTACTTCTGGCTGTTTGCGGATTTACCCTCCATTGACCGCCTGCAAGCGGGGCTGGCGCTGCCGTCCACGCGCATTTATGACCGCAACGGTCAACTATTGTACGAAATTCTGCCGCCGGAAGGCGGGCGCAATACCGCCCTGCCGCTCGACCAGATTCCGGCACACTGCGTTCAGGCCACCATTGCCACCGAGGATGCCAACTTCTATAACCACCCCGGTGTAGATGTCGTCGGCATCGTGCGCGCATTGTGGATTAATCTGCGCGGCGGCGAAGTGCTGGCGGGCGGCAGCACCATCACCCAGCAGGTCGCTAAAAATCTGCTGCTCGACCCCGAACAGCGGTTAGAACGCAGCCTGCGGCGCAAACTGCGCGAAAGCATCCTGGCGATCCGGCTGCAAAACGCCTACAGCAAAGATGATGTGCTGGCGCTGTACCTGAACCAGAGCAACTTTGGCAATCTGGCGTATGGCATCGAAGGCGCGGCGCGGGCTTATTTTGGCAAAAGCGCGCCGGAACTCTCATTAGCCGAATGCGCGCTGCTGGCGGGGGTCATTCAAGCACCTGCCGTGTATGATCCGCTGACCAATCTGGAAGCGGCCCAAACGCGGCAAAAAGTGGTGCTGGATTTGATGGTGCAGTATGGCTATCTCACCCAGGCCGAAGCCGAAACCGCTAAAAACGATGAACTGCAATTCGCGGCCACGCCCTTCCCCATCCACGCGCCGCACTTTGTGATGGCGGTCTGGACGCAGCTTCAGCGGGAATTCCCGGAGCGGGTCTATACCGATGGACTGGAAGTCACTACCACTGTTGACCTCAACTGGCAGAACAGCGCTCAGGAAATCATCCAGCAGCAGCTTTACCGGCTGAATAATCCGGTAGCCGCTGGCCGAGTTTCGGCGAACGCGCGTAACGCGGCGCTGGTCGCGCTTGATCCCTACACCGGACAGGTGCTGACCCTGCTCGGCAGCCCGGATTATTTTGACGAAACGATTGACGGCGCGGTGAACGCGGCGCTGGCCCCGCGCCAGCCGGGCAGCGCGCTTAAACCATTTACGTATGCTGCCGCGCTTGATCCACAGCAGGAACAGCCCTGGACGGCGGCCACGATGCTGCTGGACGTGGAAACGCCGTTTATCACCCGCAAATTACAGAGTTACACCCCCGCCAATTTCGGTCTGGTGGAACACGGGCCGGTGCTGATGCGGGAAGCATTGGCGTCGTCCATGAATATCCCGGCAGTGATTACGCTGGAACACGTTGGCCTGCCAACGCTGGTGAATCTGCTGCAAAACGCGGGCGTGGAAACGCTGGCCGAAAATACCAGTATTGATCTGGCGGTGACGCTCGGCGGCGGCGAGGTGCGACTGCTCGACCTGACGCAAGCCTACAGCATTTTTGCCAACGGCGGCTATCGCGTCCAGCCGAGTATGATTCTGAAAGTCGCTGACCACAACGGCAATGTCCTCTACCAATGGCAGCCGCCCGCGTTAGACCAGCGCGTGATTGATGAGCGCGTGGCCTACATCATCACCGACATTTTAAGCGATGACAACGCGCGGATTCCGTCGTTTGGCCGCCACAGCGCGCTGAATATCGGGCGACCCGCCGCCGCAAAAACCGGTACGACTACGGATTTCCGCGATAACTGGATTGTCGGGTATACACCGAATCTGGTGGTGGGCGTGTGGGTCGGCAACGCCGATAACACGCCCATGACTGATGTAACCGGCGTCAGCGGCGCGGCCCCGGCCTGGAATGCCTTTTTGCGGCAGGTCTTGCTCGGTCAACCAGAACTGGAATTCCAAGAGCCACCGGGTATCGTGCGGCACGAAGTCTGCGCCCTCAGCGGCCTGCTGCCAACACCGGAATGCCCGCTGCGCAAAACCGAAGTTTTCATCGAGGGGACAGTTCCCACCCAGCCGGATAATCTCTACCAGACGTTTGAGATTGACGCGCAAACCGGCCAACTCGCCGATGACACCACCTCGCCGGAACGCCGTGTCCAGAAGGTCTACGCCGTGCTGCCACAGGAAGCGCGTGATTGGGCCATTCGCAACGGCATCGAACCACCGCCAGCGGCCAGCAGCGTGCGCCAACCCGACGAAACCACCGGCCTGCGCCTGCTCGAACCCGACCCCTACACCGTGTTTCAACTGTCACCCATCACCCCGGCGGACACGCAGCGGTTGCGGCTGACCGTCGGCACACCACCCGGCACGCAGTCGGTGACGTATCACCTGGATGGCAAAGCCATTGGCACAGCGAACGCCGCGCCCTGGGTGGTCTGGTGGCCGCTGGCAGTTGGCGACCACGAATTGATTGCTACCGCAACACTGGCCGACGGCACACAGCAGACCAGCACAGCGATTCCGTTCAAAGTGACCACCTATGTGCCGCCAGAAATACGCTTCGGGGGACAGTAACGCTGCATTTCGATTTTTAAGCGTGAATAAGGGGGAAACTATGCGCACCAATTCGATCAGACTTTTGGCCTCAAGCCTCGTGCTTCTGGTATTTTCGCTGTTTCCAATGGTGACTTCTGCGCAAACCATCGTCCAAGAACTGGATGTTGACTATAGCGTTAGGGACATTAGTTGGAGTCCCGATGGGGAGTTACTCACAGTTTCCAGTACTGATGGCATTTATTTCTATACCGCTGACTTGCAAGCAGTAAGCTATTTACCGGCAAATCCAGTCGTCTGGAGTTCGGACTCCACCCGGTTAGCCAGTGCAGATGGCAGCATCTCCATCTGGCAGCGACAGCCCGATAACACTTTTACCCTTGAACGCAATTTAACGTTAGATGGCCGCAACCCATTTTTAGTAACCTGGAGTCCTGATGGGAAGTGGTTAGCAAGTTGGGATATTATATCAGACAACAAAAATGAACAGGCTTTGTTCAGCCAAATCCATATCTGGAATACAAAAACCTGGAGACTTGAGAGTACATTACAAGAAACCTATTACTACCCCCTCACCCCACCATATACACCCTTCACCTTAAAATGGAGTCCAGATAGCACTCGAATTGCAGGAATAGGGATTGATGAACATTTGGGCGAAATAGTTTTTATCTCAGAAACTTTGACAGGCAAGCGCACGGATACACTGATTCCACCTACATCACTAACCAGCATAGATTGGAGCAGTACAGGGCTAATAGCTATCGGACACCAAACTTTGGGGATATTTGATACTAATACGGATAGTTTTTTATACAGTCTCTTTGATGTTTGGGCTGTGAATGACTTATCCTGGAGTCCCGATGGCTACAAGTTGGCACTAACCAATGAAGGGGTCGCCGAAATCAGGGACTATGCCACCAATCAGGTATTGGCAGCCCTGCCTGATGCAACAAACTATTTTGCATGGCATCCCGATGGAAACAAACTAGCAGCAGGAAAAATGAACCCGGAAACCTATGAATGGGCTATCCAAATCTGGGATGTCAGCGCTTTGCCATCCGTTACCGGTATACCCACGCTAACGCCCTACCCGACCCGAATGCCAACGGCGACAGCACCGTAAAGCGCGTTGATGGTCAGCCCTGTGTCTTTAGCCTGCCGCCCCTTTTGCGCTACAATGCAATGGTGCAAACGGGTATAGGGTGGAAAATATGGCAACCTTTTACGACAGTATCAGCGACGAGTTACAGGCGTTTATCCAGAAGCAGCACGTCTTTTTTGTGGCAAGCGCGCCCTTGAGCGCCGAGGGGCATGTCAATTTATCGCCGAAGGGATTGGATTGTTTCCGGGTGCTGTCACCCAATCAGGTAGCGTATCTGGATTTAATCG